>CAYTVV010000009.1:11019-51742 GCA_964441875.1 uncultured Desulfurivibrio sp. | reverse complement strand
GGCTTTCCGGTTTTACGGCGGCGGGGGTGGTTTTTTGTTTGGGCGCCCTGGGCATGGGTTCCGGGGCGACCATGGCAACGCCTTGGTTTTCCAGGGGGACGCAGGCGCTGAAGCCGCCCACAATGAAAGCGGCCGCTGCCAGGATTAGAAAAAGCCTGGGCAGGGGAGGAAATTGAAACCTGGAAATCTCTGGATGAGTATGCAAACTGTATTTTCCTGCTGCGGTAAGCCGTCGATCAAAAAAGACCATTGCCGTTGTCACTATATACATTCATTGAATACCGGTGACCGGCATAAGGAGCCGTAACGAACTGGAATGGTTATTTTGCGATGGCTCCTAAATTTTCTGACGCCAACCCGATCGGTATGCCTGGGGGGAGATCATCGAATGGTTTTTACGGATTGGTCAGCTTGCCGGATTTTTCCAGCAGAAAACTATCACGATATACCAAAATAATGCTCAGCCACTTTTACAGGACAACCCCCCCTTCTGCAATGAAAAAACACGGCATTGCCAGAGGTTGTGAGAGTTTTATCTAAACATTCAGGTCTGTTACGCATGTTTCCGCCCCTGCGGTTTGTTGCGGGGGGCGCCGGGTATTGTGGCGGTTTTTTTTAATAAACCCCGCGATAAAAGACTTGTTTTGCAACCGCGGCTACCACTATCATGATGCGAGAATTTGCCATGCGTGGGAAGCGACAATGGGGCTTGGGGTGGGTCAGAAAGAAATTATCTCGGCAGGGAGAGTGTGAAAATGAATTGGAGCAGTATGACTATCAGAAAGAGGATTTCTATTGGATTTGGTCTGGTGCTGGTATTGCTCGTCGGTCTTGCCTTGAGCAGCTATCTTGGGTTCGGTCGGATCGAGGGCAACTCCGATGTCGTGATTAAGGGAGTTCAGCTCGACGCTGAACTGGCGCAACGCGAGGTGGATCATCTCAACTGGGTAGGAAAAGTGACCGCCGCGTTGCTCAGCGGCAGTACGGAGTTGGCTGTGGAAACCGATCCCCATAAGTGTGGATTCGGTAAGTGGTATTACGGGGAGGGGCGTGAGCAGGCCGAGAAACAGTTCCCTGCCCTCAAGTCGCTCATCGCCGAGATTGAGGAGCCGCATAAAAAACTGCATGAATCCGCGGTTGCTCTTAAGGGAAGCCTCGCCAGCGGCGGAACCAGCGCAGCCTTGTCTGTTTACTCCACGCAGACCGTCCCGGCGTTGAAATCCGTGCAGGGCTTGTTGAACAAAATCCGGAAGGAGGCGCACGATCAGGTAAAGGCTGATCAGGAAACCATGCGGGGTGATGCGGTAACAACGCGGAGGTTGGTTGGTGGGAGCGCTACTTTCGCCATGGGTTTGGGATTGGCTCTGGCCTTTTTTATTGGCCGGGGAATTTCTACGGCCCTCGCCCGGATCAGCCTAGCCCTGGGCGAGGGGGCGGATCATGTGGCCGCCGCGGCCTCCGAAGTTTCATCTTCCAGCCAGGCCCTGGCCGATGGCGCTTCCCAGCAAGCCTCGGCGGAGGAGGAAACCTCCGCTGCCCTGGAAGAGGTCGGCGCCATGATCAAGCAGGATGCCGATCATGCCCGACAGGCCGACGACCTGATGAAAGAGGCCAACACGGTGATTAAGAGCGCGGATGAATCCATGCGAAAGCTTACCACCTCTATGCAGGAAATCTCCACAGCCAGCGCCGAGACCCAGAAGATCGTGAAAACCATCGACGAGATCGCCTTTCAAACCAACCTGCTGGCCCTAAACGCTGCGGTAGAGGCAGCCAGGGCCGGCGAGGCCGGGGCCGGATTCGCGGTGGTGGCCGACGAGGTCCGCAACCTGGCCATGCGGGCTGCGGAGGCGGCGAAAAACACCTCCAACCTCATCGAGGGCACGGTGCAGAAGGTTAACACCGGCAGCAGCCTGGTCAAGGAAACCAGCGAATCCTTCAATACCGCCGCCGAATCCACCACCCGGATCGGCACGATTATCACGGAGATGGCCGGGGCGGCAAGCCAGCAGGCCGAGGCCATCACTCAGCTTACCAAGGCCATCCACGAGATCGACAGTGTGACCCAGAGCAACGCGGCCGCAGCGGAAGAGTCGGCCGCTTCCTCGCAAGAGCTGAACGGCCAGGCGGAGCTGATGAGAGAATCGGTGGGCGAACTGCTGGTAATGGTGGGCGGCGTGGTGGAAACGCGGGAAGCGGTGCGTCCCGCCAAGTTCCGGCGTCCTTCCGCCTCGGTTCTTGCCGGTTCTGAGAAGACTTCTCCTTCTGTAAGAAAGGCCCTGCCGCCGCCGACGAAAAAGGTCGCCAATCCCAAAAAGGGGGGACGGCCCGAGGAGATTATTCCTATGGGGGATGATTTTGAGGATTTTTAAGGAAAAATTTTGGAGTGTGCGGCATCCCTCAGTCAGTATCGGGGGAAATAGGCACGGATGCGGGCGCGGCAAGAAAAAACTTGCAATAGTGATTGATGTTTGCGCAGTATGGAAGCATAATGTGGCACAGACTCGTTATTTTCTGTAGAAATTTGCTTTTCTCGTTTTGCAAGGAGTGCATATATGGCAGCTGGTCATAAACCATTGTCCGATCTTCTGGATGAAATGGCCTTGAAGATTCTGATGATCGAGCCGGGCGATCTTTCCATTGTTGGTGAGTTGCTTGATCTGACCGAGAAGTTGTTGCCTGGGCAGGCCGCCGCAGATACGCCGCTGGTTATTCAGCGAATGGCCGCCGCTTTCAAGGGGGCTCTTGAAAAATTCATTATGGGAGAGCTGGCTGATTCCGCAGAAAATTATGATTTTCTCGGTCAGTGTATTACCGAGATGCAGGAATCGGCCCGGAAGGAGGGGCGGCCCGGCGAGAAAACTCTTGCGCAGTTTTGCGAAAACATGAAAAAAATCGGCTTTTCGCTGCAACCATCGGAGCTTCTTGGGGCCAGTGATGCGGCGTCCACCGGGATGGGCGAGGCTACAGATGAGGCCCAGAGCGAGAAAGCATCCGCCGTTGTCTCGCCCCAGGCTCAAGCCCCTGCGGCGGGCGGGACGAGCCAGGAGGCGCTGCCTGATTTTCTTCAGGATACGGACCTGCTGGCCGGGTTTATCGAGGAAGCATTTGAACATCTTGAGTCCATTGAGGTCAACGTGCTTGAGTTGGAACAGAGCCCGGATGACCAGGATATCATTAACAATATCTTCCGGCCGTTCCATACAATCAAGGGCGTTTCCGGTTTTCTTAACCTGAAAACCATCAACCGGCTTGCCCATGCCACGGAAAATCTTCTGGATGACGTGCGCAACGGCAAGCGGGCCATGGATTCCGCCGTCATTGATATCGTCCTGACCGTTGGCGACGCGCTGAAATCCATGGTTGAAAACATCAAGGATGTCTTGCAGAACGGGCCTGCCAATTACAAGGATACCGATATCAGCGGCTTTTTGGTGAACATCACCCAGCTGCAAGAGGGAGGAAATGGAGCCCCGCCGATTGAAGCCGTTTCTGCGCCAGTGCCGGATGTGTTGCCCGAAATTTCCGAGCCTGAAGAAAGCGAAGAGGCTGAACCGCTGGCAAGCGAGGAGGCTGAAGCCGAGGCCCCGTCCATGCCGACCGTTGCAAGAGCTGCGCAGGGGGCCGTCTCTCCCAGGGCGCCTCAGCAGCCGGCAAGTCCTGCGGCCCGTCCGGCTGCCGATTCGGGCCAGAAAAAAATCGGGGCCTCCATCAAAGTTGATGTGGAAAAACTTGATGCCTTGGTGAATGCGGTGGGCGAACTGGTGATCATGCAATCGCTGGTCCGTCAGAACAAGCTTGTTTCCCGGATCGCCGACGCCAAGCTTACCAAGGATTTCTCCCAGCTGACCCGAATCACCTCAGAATTGCAGCGTACGGCCATGTCCATGCGCATGGTTCCCATCAAGCAAACCTTTGACAAGATGATTCGTTTGGTCCGGGATCTTTCCAAAAAATCAGGGAAGAAGGTTGATCTGATCATGGAGGGCGCCGATACCGAGATCGATCGCAACATGGTGGAATCCATCTACGATCCGCTTGTCCACATGATGCGCAACTCGGTGGACCATGGCATCTCTCCCTCGGCCGACCGGGAGAAATGCGGCAAATCAGAAACAGGCACTGTTTTTCTCCGCGCCTACCAGAAAGGCGGGAGCATGATGATCGAGATCGAGGACGATGGCGAGGGGCTGAACACCCAGAAGATCAGGAAAAAAGCCATTGAGCGCGGGTTGGTCAGCGAGTCTGATAATCTGTCCGATTTTGAACTGAACAACCTTATTTTTCTCCCAGGGTTCTCCACGGCGGATAAGATTACCGATGTTTCCGGCCGTGGTGTGGGCATGGATGTGGTAAAAAAAGCGGTGGAAAAGCTGCGGGGCAAGGTGGATGTGCAAAGCCAGCCGGGTAAGGGCTCCTTGTTCACGATCCGTTTGCCCTTGACCTTGGCGATCATCGACGGAATCATTGTCCGGGTTGGTACCGAGCGGTATATCATCCCGACCATTGCCATACAGGAGTCCATGCGTCCTGATCGAACAAACTACAGCACGGTGCATGGCCGGGGGGAGAACCTGTTGGTGCGCGGCGAACTGGTGCCCATTATCAGGCTGTATGAAATTTTCGGCGTAGAATCCACCAATACCGACCCCTGTGAGGCCATTGTCGTGGTGGTGGAAAATGAGGGCAGGCGTCGCGCCTTGATGGTTGATGAACTTCTGGGCAAGGAGGAGGTCGTCATTAAAAACCTCGGCGGCCTTGATGTGCCAGGCGTTGCCGGAGGGACCATTCTCGGAGATGGCAGGGTTGGTCTTATTCTTGATCTGGCTGGCGTTATTGCCAACAAAGCGGATTGAGTCTTTTCGCAAGCAGGTGGAAATTGGGGAATGTTTTCATCCCCAGGGGCAGAGGAGTTGCCCTGTGGGTCTTTCATGAAAAAGGAGGATGTTGATGGAAGCAGCAAACGTAGCGCAGAATTTGGGGCAAGGGGCGGAACTGGCTGGGAAATATCTCACATTTTCCTTGGGAAATGAGGGGTATGGCGTCGGAATTCTCAGCGTCAGGGAGATCATCGGGGTCATGGAGATTACGGCGGTGCCGCATACCCCGCCTTATATCCGAGGGGTAATCAACCTGCGGGGCAAGGTTATTCCCGTGCTGGACCTGCGGCTTAAATTCAGCATGAACCATAAGGAATATGACGAAAGAACCTGTATCATCGTGGTCGAGGTCCAGGGGCAAACGGCTCCGGTGCAGGTCGGCATGGTGGTGGATTCGGTTTCGGAAGTCCTGAATATTGCCGCCAGTGAAATCGAGCCTCCGCCTTCCCTCGGGTCTTCGTCTGAAACCGAGAATATTCTGGGCATGGCGAAAGCCAAAGGCGAAGTCAAAATCCTGCTTGATGTGGACAAGGTTGTCGGCGAAGGACTTTTGCAGCAGTTGGCCTCCTAGCAGGGAGATTTTCTGCCAGAATACCAAGGGGGCGGTTTTGTGGCATTGAACAGTGACGGATCAAGCGGTATTCACTATCAGCAGCTCAGCGATGGGTTGTTTCAGAAATTCAGCGATTTGGTGTATGAGAAAACCGGAATTTTTCTGAAGCCGGAAAAAAAAGAGCTGCTGAACGCCCGCCTGGGCAAGAGGCTGCGGGCCACCGGGATAGACTCGTTTAAAGAATACTATGGATATGTCATCCATGACAAATCCGGGGACGAGCTTGTTCAGCTCATCGATAGCGTTTCCACCAATTTCACATCATTTTTTAGAGAAAATTCCCATTTCGAGATACTGACCTCCACTGTTTTGCCCGCTTTTGTCAAAGAAGGGCGAGGGAAAAACAAGGAGATTCTTTTCTGGTCCTCTGCCAGTTCATCCGGGGAGGAACCATACACCATGGCCATGGTGGTGGATGATTTTGTTTGTCAGCACCCAGGAATGCGCTATCGTATCATGGCCACGGACATCTCCACCCGGGTCTTGGCGCAAGCAAAGCGGGGAGTTTACACCGATGAAAGGATTGCGAAGGTGCCAAAGGCCTTCTTGAAAAAATATTTCCAGAAAGGGGTGGGTAGTTCCGATGGCTTTGTGAAGGTAAAGGAAGACCTTCGGCGAATGGTGCACTTTGACCACTTCAATCTCATGGGCGACTTCCCCTGGCGTGAGGCCATAGATGTGATTTTCTGCCGAAACGTCATGATCTATTTCAACCGGGAAACCCAACAGGAGCTGGTGAGCAAATTTTATCAGGCCCTTACCCCGGGCGGTTATCTTTTTATCGGCCATTCTGAAAGCATCAGCGGTTTGAAGCATAGTTTTACCCAGATTGATGCGACCGCATATCTGAAACGATGAAGTCCGTTGCCTGGGGTGAAAGGACCTGGGGCAATGACGGTTACAGGACAGAGAACGCATGAAAATAATCGTTGGCATTTCAGACATGAAAGTCAGCAACAAGCCGGATGATGTCCTGATTACCTATTCCCTTGGCTCCTGTATCGGGGTGGTGATTTGGGACCCGGTGGCCAAGGTTGGGGGGATGCTGCATTATATGCTGCCGGATTCTTCCCTCGATAAGGATAAGGCAGAGGCCAAGCCCTTCATGTTTGCGGATACCGGCATCCCCCGGTTGTTCAAGGAAACGTACAAATTCGGAGCCATAAAAAATCGCTTGATCGTCAAGGTGGTTGGCGGGTCGCAAATCATGGACAATGCTGGAATTTTTAACATCGGCAAGCGAAATCAAGCGGTTGTGCGGAAAATGTTCTGGAAGAATCAGATCATGCTGGCCAAGGAAGATGTCGGTGGAACAGGGAACCGTACGGTGAGCTTGGAAATCGGGACAGGGATTACCCATTTGAAGGTTTCTGGAAGAGGGGATTTTGAGTTATGAGCCGTCTGGATGAGATACTTTCCCTGGTAAAGCATGTCCCGCCTTTTCCCAAGGTGGCCCAGCGGGTTTCGGAGATGTTGAACGACCCGGAGGTGAGCGCCACCGCCCTGGCCGAGGTTATTCAATATGATCAGGTGATTACGGCCAATGTGTTAAAGATTTGCAATGCCGCTTATTTCGGCCTGCCCCGCAAGGTGTCCTCCTTGGACGAGGCCCTGGTCATTGTCGGCAATGACACACTCAAGGATATTATTATTACCAGCAGCAGCGCCCGTTTTTATAAGGGCGCCGCCGGAGAAGGCTATAAGCTGGACCAGGGCGAGCTGTGGAAACATTCCATTGCCGTCGGCATAATGGCCAAGGAATTGGTCAAGTATGTTAAGGGGGTGGAGCCGGGAAGCGCCTTTACGGCAGGGTTGCTGCATGACATCGGCAAGCGTTTTTTGAGCAGTTTTGTCGCCGATGATTTTAATAAGATCATGATGAAGGTGGTTCAGGACGGCTGTTCTTTTGTCGAAGCAGAGAAGGAGTTGGTGGGGGCATCCCATGCCGAGCTTGGCGGAATGATTATGAGCCAGTGGGATTTTCCCAAAGACATCGAGCTGGCTGTTTTGCAGCATCATGACCCGGATGCTTTGGAAAAGGACCCCCTTACCGCGATTGTGACCTTGGCCAATGCCCTGGTTATCAGTATGGGAATTGGGGTCGGTGCTGATGGCTTGTCAGTGAAAATGCAGGGCGGAGGCTTGAAAAGGTTTGGCATTACCCCCATGCATCTTGAAATGTGCATGGCTAATCTGTTCATGGAGCTTGATCGGGCTCAGGAGCTTTTTAATATTTAGGACGTTACGGCTCTTTATGCCGTTCTTGCCATTTTTATGATGTGGTTGTTTTGTTGCAAAGACTGAGCAGGAGTAGATTTATCCCCGGATTTTTCGACAATCTGTTGAGTTGGGTGGAAAGACTGGGGGACAGGGCAGCGCGGAAAGCGGCAAATGTCCAAGATGGAATAATTTAAGGAAGTGGGAGAGAGGGCGATGGCTTTCAATATTTTGGTGACAGACGACTCTGAAACCATGCGGGCCGTGATCAAGAAAACCGTGAGCATGTCCGGGGTGCCTGTCGGGGAGTTTCACGAAGCGGCCAATGGTAAAGAGGCTCTGGCTGTCTTGGCGGAAACCTGGATTGATGTCATTTTGTCAGACATCAACATGCCGGAAATGGGCGGGATGGAGCTCTTGAAAAAGGTCAGCGAAGATGAGGACCTCCGAAAGATTCCCCTGATCTTCATTACCACCGAGGCCAGCGATGCCCGCCAGGAAGAGGCGCGAAAGCTGGGAGTTGCGGGCTATGTGAAAAAACCGTTCCAACCCGAGGTCATCAAGGCAATTCTCTATGAGGTGCTGGAAAAGGCCTATGCGCACAGGCTGGAAGAGAAGCCGGACGAAGAAGTTGGTGAAGAGAGCGATTTTTAATAGTTGTTGCGGGTAAGGGAGTCTTTTGACCTTTAAAGAGCAATGTTATTTTGCGGCAAGCGGCTTCGGGAAAGCGCCCCATTTGTAATCACACGGGAGAAGGGGGCTGGGCGACGGCGCAGGTTGCAGATGATTAAGAATTGGGAAAAGAGTCGGGGAGGATGGCTGAATGGATGAGGATTTGCGGCGGGTCATATTTGCAACTTTTTCCGAGGTCTTTGAGACCATGTTTTTCACCTTTCTGGAGCCGCTTGAAGAGGCGCCTGAAAAAGAAGAACTCGCTTGCGGCAAGTTCATTGAGGCCTCGATCGGTTATTCCGGGGGCTATAATGGCAGTTTCCGATTTTATTTCCCCTGGGCGCTTGGCAAGAACATCACCGTGAATTTTCTCGGCGTTGACGAGGAAGACGTGCAGGACGGGCAAATCATGGATACGGCGGCGGAAACGGCAAACATGGCCATCGGCAGTTTGCTGGGCAAACTGGATCCTGGGGGCACGGCCTCGCTTGCTATTCCGCAACCCCGTATGCTTGCGGAGTTTTCTCCTGAGACCCTGCTGAGCTCGCCTGGTCTGTGCATGTTTAATACCGAATTTGGGGTTCTCTGGGTTGTCGGAACACACGCGTAGAATGGGGAAATCTGGGAAAAAGAGAGTCGTTTTTTCGCAATATCAGAAAGACAAGAAGAGCTTATGAGAAAAATACGCGTACTTGTGGTGGATGATTCCGCGGTGGTTCGCAAGGTGTTCAGCGAGGAATTGTCACACGAAAAAGACATCGAGGTTGTGGCGACGGCGCCAGACCCCTATGTGGCGAGGGATAAGATCGTCGCCCTAAAACCCGATGTGGTGACGCTTGATGTGGAAATGCCGCGGATGGATGGCATTACCTTTCTTAAAAAATTGATGCGTTATTTTCCGCTCCCGGTCATCATCGTCAGTTCCCTGACCAAGGCGGGCGGAGCCCTGGCCATGGAGGCCATGGACAGTGGGGCGGTCGATGTTATCTGCAAACCGGGCGAGGCTTATTCTGTCGGCGACATGAGCGCCCAGCTTGCCGAAAAAATTCGGGCCGCCTCCCACGTGAACATGGCGCAACGGGCTCTACACCTTGCCACGGTTCGTCCTGTCGATGGGCCCAGACTTTCCCTGACCAAAACGACAAACAAATTGATCGCCATCGGCGCTTCCACCGGCGGGACCGAAGCCCTGAAGGATGTGCTTACTCAGTTTCCGGCAAACACACCCGGGATCATGATTGTTCAGCACATGCCTGCCAACTTTACCACCAGCTTTGCCGAGAGGTTGAACAGCCTCTGTCAGATTCGGGTGAAAGAGGCGCAGGATGGGGATTCCGTGGTGCCGGGCACTGCTTTGCTTGCGCCGGGGAATTTCCATATGGTCTTGCGACGGAGCGGTGCCCGCTATTATGTTAATATCAAGAGCGGGCCGTTGGTCTGTTATCAACGGCCCGCGGTGGATGTTCTGTTTAATTCGGTGGCGGCTTACGGCGGAGCCAACGCGGTTGGCGTTATCCTGACCGGCATGGGCAAGGATGGCGCCCAGGGCATGTTGAAAATGAAAGAGGCTGGCGCGCAAACAATCGCTCAGGATGAAAAAACCTGCGTTGTTTTCGGGATGCCCAAGGAGGCCATCGCTGCCGGCGGAGTGGACAAGATCGTGCCGCTGCTCGATATCCCCGCTGAGGTTATGAAGATGCTCTAGTCCTTCGTGACTACAGCCGGTTTTCGATTTTTCGCATCATGGTTCGTTGTTCCAACTCCAGCAAGTATTTTTTCACCTCGGTTCCTCCGGCAAATCCTCCCAATCCGCAAGAGCCTGTCACCCGATGGCAGGGCACAATAAGAGCCAGGGGATTGGCGTTGCAGGCCTGTCCCACCGCCCGGGCAGCGCCAGGTTTGCCAATGGCTTGAGCTAACTCCCCGTAGGTTTTCGTTTCTCCATAGGGAATTTCGGCAATACAATCCCATACGTGCTTCTGGAACGCGGTGCCTTTTTCCACAAATGGCGATTTGGCAGGCGGCGGCAAGTTCTGCCGACGTCCCTCGAAGAATTCCACAAGAAGATCGGCAAAATAATGGTGGCCGGTGCTGTCTGTTATGCATGCGGCGCCGAGGTGTTTTTCGAGCCACTGTTTTGCGGTTGCATGTCGTTCCAAGGAGAAGGTGAGATGGACAGGGAAATCGTCGAGGCAAATAATCTGGCCGCTTATTTTCTTGAAGGCGAAGGTGAGGCATTGAACCGATGGGGATGGCATTGTCGTTCTCCTGGGGAGATTATCGTCTGTTTAATGGGAAAGGCGGCAGCGTTCGATAAGAAGGGTAACAAGAATCCTCTCCCGGTTGATTCGAGAGTTTTTTCGTGGTTGGAAAAACAATAAATCAACAAGATAGAACAATAACCTCAAAAAAAACTTGATTTTGTAGGCAAGTATAAATTATAGCTAAATATAGATCTAGTAATTTGAAATTATAAGCCTTTTTTTGAAAAAATTTTAAACCGGAATGTGGACAAACTATGGGTTCTTTTTCTTGCCGATATATTCTCTCTGTTGCCTTGCTTGTTTTCCTGCTCGCTTCTCCGGCAGGTGCGCAAAATCATGTGAAAAAACACGTGAAAAATGCAAAGGTTGTGTCTTTGCGCTCGTCGCACAAGTTTGCACCTGAGCAGGGGGACATCGCGGCAAAGCAGGAACGGTGCGCAAAGGTCGTCAAGCGTGTTCCCCCAGAAGAGCTGAAAAGTGAATGGGCGGGTGAAGAGAGCAATGTCGCAAACGCAGAGTTGCAGGGAAAACTCACCTGCCGCAGCGCTTATATCATGGACGCCAGAACCGGCAGAGTTTTGTACGCCCGCAGTGCTGACCGACCTGGTCAACCTGCTAGCACCATTAAGATCATCACCGGCCTCATTGCCGTTGAGAGTTTTAATGGCAATGAGATGGTTCGCGCCAGCGCCTATGCCGCGAACATGCCGGCTTCGAAGATATATCTGAAAAAAGGTGAGTCCTATCAGGCCAACGATTTGATTAATGCTGTGTTGCTTGCTTCGGCAAATGATGCCAGCGTGGCTTTGGCGGAAAAGGTTGCCGGGTCGGAGCAGGCCTTTGCCAGGTTGATGACCAAAAAGGCCGAGGCCCTTGGTGCGCAAAATACCATTTGTAAAAGCGCTAATGGCTTGACCAAGGAAGGCCAGCAAACCACGGCCCGTGATTTGGCCACGGTTTTTAATCGGGCCATGCATAACCCTGAGTTTGCCGAACGCATGGCAACCGCCCAGGTACACACCAGTGACGGCAAGGTGTTGCGGAGCCACAATAAAGCATTGTGGACCTTGGACGGCGCGGTTGGCGGAAAAACCGGCTATACGGTGGCAGCAGGTAAAACCTATGTCGGCAAATTCCAGCGGAATGGTCAGGCTATTATTGTTGCACTGTTGGGCAGCGCCTCCATGTGGGATGATGTCGCCACCCTGGTCGAGCATGGTTTTACCAAACAGGAAATGGCCTCACGGCTACCGGTGGATAACACCTCCGGCGGTGTGCGGGTTTCGCAGGTCAACCCGAAGAGCATGATACGATAACAGAACATGTCCAGTACGCCATGTTGACCGGGTAAAAGAAAAAAACAAGTTGTAATAATGATAGTCATAACAGGATCAAAGCCGACAGGAATCAGCCTGGCGGCTTTTTTTGTTGAAAGCAGCAGTGTGGAACCATGATTACGAAAGAAGAGGTGAGGGCTGCTTTTCCGGATGCGCCGGAGGGGAAAGCTTCTGGCAAATCTGCGGAGCTGGTGCGGCGTCTGGAGAGGTATCGGGATGCCAAAAGGATATTCGTCGGGCCTACTGCAAGATTGCAGCAGGTCAGGATCAATGCCCTGACGGACGGCAAGGAGCTGTTGGTGCCCGCGCCCGGCTTGAAGGAAGGGTTCTATCTTCTGCTGCCGTATGAAATACCTTTCAAGCACTTGAGCTATGCCGTGGGATACAAGGGGCTGGTTCAGTACGGCCGCCGGGTTGTGGTGGAGGAGCTGTGCCAGGCGCCTGTCGGCTTGCTGGTCACCGATTGTCTGGCCGTGGACTCGGCTGGATATTTTGTCGGCGAGGGCCTGGGGTTTTTCGATCTTGCGGTTGCCATCCTCGCCGAGCTGCATGGGCTTACGCCAGAGGCGGAGGCATACGCACTGGGAGAGCAGGAGCAGATTCTTGACCAGGAAATCGAGCGCGGCGCCTGGGATACCCGTCTCAATGGCTTCATAACCCCTGATGGCGTTGCCCTTAATAATCCAGACGGCCATGCTGACCAGAAGATTTTGTGGGATCTGCTGCCGCCGAAAAGGATTCGCAAAATCACCCCGCTGTGGAAAATGAGCATGCAAATTAAGGATGCCCTGAGCGCGGCAGCGGAGAAAGCAGGGTGAAGGCCGGGACGCCTTTCGCTCATATCTGATAAAATAAGGCTCTTGCAAAATGTCAAAAAATTCCCTCCCCCCGGGCGAGGGAGGGGGGTAAATTAGAAAGATTTTTGCAAGAGGCTCAAACGAAATAGTTTTGGTGCGGATATGGATGATTTTCAAAAACAGGCTCTTACGGAACATCTCACGGAGTTGCGCAAATGCCTGATCTATTCCTTGCTTGCCACGGTGGCAGGATTTGCCCTGTGCTATTCCTACAGCAAAGAGCTTGGTCAGTTGCTGTTCAAGCCCCTGTACGAAGCCATGCCTGAAGGCTCCAATCTGATCTTTACCTCGTACCAGGAAGGGTTTTTTTTTATCTAAAGCTTTCCCTGGTTGCAGGGCTTCTCCTGGCCAGCCCGGTGATCTTTTATCAAATCTGGCGCTTTGTCGCCCCAGGCCTGTATCAGCATGAAAAACGGGTGATCCTGCCTTTCAGTCTGCTCTCCTCGCTGTTCTTTTTTGGCGGCGCTGCCTTTGGCTATTTCGTCGTATTCCCTCCAGCCTTCAAGTTCCTGCTCGGCTATTCCAACGATTTTTTAAGCCCCATGCCCACGGTAAAGGAATACTTTTCCCTCTGCCTGCGCCTGCTCATTGCCTTTGGGGTTATTTTTGAACTTCCCATCTTCATGGTGCTGCTGGCCAAAATGGGCATGGTGAACGCGGCCTTCCTGAATAGGCACCGCAAGTATGCCATCCTGCTCGCCTTTGTCATTGCCGCCATCCTCACTCCCACCCCGGACGTGATCAATCAGTGCCTCATGGCTCTGCCTCTGATTGTGCTCTATGAGGTGAGTATCGGTGCGGTCTGGTTGCTGGGTAGGAAGAGATTGGCTGGGTTTGCTGAATCGAAAGAAGCGGGGGAGACGGCGGGAGAGTAAGTGTGTTGTGCGCTTGAGGGTGTTGGCGGAGTTTATCATCTGTCGGAGATGAAAAACTCCGTTATCCTGATGGGATCATATCCACAAAGAGCAGTAACAATTCAAACCAGAACGTTGATTATCTTTCCGCTTGTTTGTGGCGGTGCCGGGCGGATGGCCTTCTGGTGTTCAGCCTGGGCCGAGGTTACTTTCTCTGCTGCCTGTTGTTCTTCCGCCTGGGCGGCCTGTAGGTTTTTTTGGGCCTGCTGCTCATCCGTCTGGGCATCCCGGGTTCTTTGCGCTGCATCCTGGCGCTCTTTTTGTGCTTGCCGTAAATTTTGTGAAGCTCTCAGGCTCGCTGAGGAGTTTGTTCTGGATAAACCAGAGGTAGGGGCCGATGGAGGAACAGCCTGTATCGCAGAGATAATTTCCGGCGCCATATTGCCCTCCCTCCAGCACGGATGATGGAAGATGTGGGGAACTGTTTACTTCTTGTGGTTATTCATTCTCTTAATTATTTCATAATAATAAACATTTGTCCAGCGTGAAGCAAGGGTACGAATTGTATCAAAAGAAATATGCCAGAATGGAGGCAAGTTCCTTGGCGAAGATCTTGAAGAAATCGGACTGAGGCTTTTTGGGAAATAGAACAATCGCTTTGGAGCAGTCTAGCCGCATGTCTGATAAGCGATTGCGCGGCTGTATTCTTGAAACCATTAACACGATTTTTTAGCCGGTTTTTTCCCTGCTAGAAATTGCAAGGGGGAACAATTTAGCCCGCATTTTCTTTGCCCGGTATTATTTAGAGAAAGAGTGGTTCTCCAAATGGAATAGTCGATTGGTTGCATTTTGTGACTATGATTGGCGGAATCCTCGAAAAGTAGCGTCTTTGGTGAGATAGAGTTGTTCTGTTTGGGCGCTCACCGATGCCTGTTTTTTTGTGAAGTAATTTGCGAGGAGGGTTTGATTCGCTTCCATCAGGGCTCGGTGGAATTCGTCATCGGTCATGTCGGTGAAGTTGACCGCAACCAGATCCGAGTTGATATGTTTGTTTGTGTAGAAATCGTTAATGTCTTTGAGTAGTCCATTTTTTATAGCATAATAATAGAGTGGGGAGCCGGGGTAGGGTGTTACCGGACGGATTGTCCGCATCTGGGATCCGTCATCGTATTTGAGAAGGAAATCAACGCCCTGTTGTAAGGTCTTTCTGTTTTCTCCGATATTGCCGAAGATGATATTGAACCCCGGGCTGATCCCGGCGGCAAGCGTATTTTCAATTCCTTTTTGGATTTGTTTTGTGGTGAGTGCTTTGTTCATATTTTTAAGAATCTGGTCGTCATACGCCTCAATGCCGTAATTGATGAAAACGCAGCCCGCCTTTTTCATCAGTTTTAACAAATCCGCTTTTGCGTAGTTAAGCCGGCCGTTGCAATCCCATTTGATATTGAGCTTGGCTTTTAAAAAAGCATTGCAGAGTTCTTCTGTGCGTTGTTGCGATGACATCAGGAGTTCATCGGAAAAAGCAATGTAGCTGATCTGGTATTTGTGTTTGAGGTATTTGATTTCTTCGATGATGGCTTCGGTGCTGCGAGGGCGGAAACCTTCATCCATTCTGTAACAGAAATTACAGGTGAAGGTGCACCCTCGTCCAGAGAGAACCGGCATACAAAACTCATTGTTTGCGATGTGAGGCAGCCGTAGCAGTCTGTAAATTTCTATGGGGAAAAGATCGTAGGCTGGCCACGGTATCGTATCGATATCATTGATCAGCGGACGTCTTTCGTTAACGGTTACCGTCTTTCCTTCTCTGAAGGCTATTCCTCGGACTTTTTTGGTGTCACCTTTGGCGCTGAGTGTGTCGAGGAGTTCAATGATGGTTTCTTCCCCTTCTCCCATTACGACAAAGTCGGCCTCGGTTTTTTTGAGAAAATATTCGGGCTCAGGGGTTGGGCCATGACCGCCGATGATGAAGTGCTCAGGGCGTTTTTTCGATCTGTTGATGGCCTTGGCCAGGGCAAGGATTTTTTTGTGCTGGTAATAACCAGCGATAACACTGATGCCGATAACATCGTAATGATTTGCATCGAGATGTGCGGTCAGGTGTTTCTCGGGGTAATGGTGGGTGTCCTGATTGTATATCGTGATTTCATGACCGTTGTTTTTCAGAACAGCGGCGATATAGGCGAGTCCTTGCGGAAACCAGTGGATATAAGAGTCATTGTCGTAGACAACCAGCAAGATACGCATGGGGAATTCCTCGGGATAATGGAGTTTTTTGCGGCCAAACGACTGGTCGAATCGCAAGCCGTTTCTTATAGCTTCAAGAAATCCTTTATTATTTGGAGGCCAACCTGGCCACTTTTTTCAGGATGAAACTGACAACCGTAAACATTTTGTGAATGTACCGCGGCAGTGATGGGTTGCCCATTATAATAATACACGGCGAGGATATGTTCCGGATTTGTTGGCTTGGCCCCGAATGAGTGCACGAAATAGACATTTGCACCTTTTTTCGTATTCGCCAAAATAGTGTTTTTCCAGGATGCCCCTTCGTTTTCAGGGGGGAATATTCCACTCCAGCCAATGAAGGGGACTTTATGTAGGCAACCGTCAGCCCCTTCCCTAGGGATTGGCGAAACACGACCGGCTATGATTCCAAGACCTTCGTGTTGCCCGAACTCTTCTCCAATTTCATGCAGAATCTGCATGCCTACGCAAATGCCGAGAAAGGGGCGGCCAGTGTCGACGAATGCCATAAGGGGCTGATGGAGCCCCCTTGTTTGCAGTCCCAACATACAGTCTCCAAAAGCGCCTACCCCGGGAAGGACAACGCGGTCAGCGAGGGCGATCATTTTCGGGTCGGAGCTTATCTTTATGTCTGCACCGCAAAATTCAAAGGCACGGGCTACGCTGCGCAAATTGCCTACGCCATAATCCACTATAACCGTATTTGATTTCATGGTTGCCGGACCGAAATGCCGTTTGTCAGCGCTGCTTGTCGGATATCACTGAGGGAGAGGCGATCATAGTGTAGGACATCCGCCATGGCCACAGCATTGGCATGACCTTCTTTGGCCACGGTCAGAAAATGGTCGATGCTACCCATGCCGCCGCTAATGATGAGAGGAACGGAGATGGCATCGGAGATGGTTCTGCACATCTCGACATCAAAACCTTTGCGGGTGCCCTCTTGGTCCACAGCGGTGATGAGTATCTCGCCAGCACCAAGATCTTGGCCCATGCGGGCCCATTCCAAGACATCTTTGCCGGTTTTTTCCCGGCCGTTGTCTGTGTAAGCTTCCCAACTGCCGTCACGTTGCTTTTTTGCTTCAATGGAAAGCACCATGCATTGTGAGCCAAATCGGTTTGCTACCTCGCTGATAAGTTCCGGCCGTCTGATGGCGGCAGTGTTGATGGCGATCTTGTCAGCTCCGAACAAAAGTAGTTGTTCCACGTCATGGAGTGATCGAACCCCGCCGCCCACGGTCATTGGGATAAAGATATTTTCGGCCGTGTAGCGGACGAGGTCTCCAAGATTATTTCGTTCGTAGAGGCTTGCGACAATGTCGATATAGAGAATTTCGTCTATTCCCTGTTCGTAATATCGAGTAGCAAAGGCCTGCGGATCGCCAACGACACGCAGGCCTTCAAGCCGGACGCCTTTGATCAGGTTGGGAGCCTTGATATCGAGCCGGGCTATGAGGCGGATGTTTGTCATTGAGGCAGGGTGAGCTTTAGCTGTGCTGCTGCCAGACAGTATGTCGCAGTTTCCATTGTCCGTTTTCTTTTCCCCAGAGATGGGGAGATCTAAATTTGTCACAAAGATGCATGAAGTAATCATGCCCCATGATGGGATTTTCAAAATGTTTGCTGGCCATTGGAAATTCTGCCGCCGGGAGACTCAGATATGTATACAATTCGTTGATGAAGCGCTGAGGAAATTCTCCATCAAAACGCTTTACCAGGGCTACACCTTCCTCGCGGGTGATATCTCCAGAGCGAACTTCTTGAGATGTATCGTAGGTGGCGCGACCAATGCCGAATTTTATGTGTGTTGTGTAATAATGGAGATCGTCCATCTTGTCGTCTATGCTGTTGTATTTGCTGTAGGTGCCGGGAGTACGCTCGGGAGAGGCCTCGAATCCTCCATGCTCGACAGAATAATAATAGCAGCTTTGTGGATGCCATTTCAAGTAATAGCCGAGATAATGCACGACTACTCCCTTTTCTTGCATGAGGTTGGGGTCGGCAGGGAGGTATGGGACAATATCATTGTGTTCCACTCCGAAGCCCGATTTGAGATCGGCAAAGGGGACGCCGCCGATTCGGACCTTCTCCGTCTCGTTTAAGACAAAGAACTGGCTTTCGCGTTTTGCACTGACATTGTCGGCAATGGGGTTTCCGTATTCGGCTTCGTTCTCTCCGTAAAATACCAGGGGTATGTCCATGAGAATGGCCATGCGCGGGGCCAAATTTTTCTGGCCCAACACAAAGGGCTGAAAAGGATGGAACAGGTTCTCCAGGGCAAGCCTGGTGAAGAGGCGGTGAATCCGGCCATTTGGTGTGCAAAGAAAGTTGTCCACGCCGGCATGAATCCATGCCTGCATGTTGCGCCAGCCCCATTCCGTGTAGATGTGTGGAGCCCAGGTGACGGTAAGGGGATGCATGCCGTATTTATATTTGAGAACATGAGCGGCATAAAAGCTGTCTTTGCCGCCTGAGCCAGGAACGAGGCAATCATATCGGCCATCAGTGCGTCGATGGCGATTACAGAGATCCACCAGTTCTTTTTCCCTCTCCTGCCAATCAATGTTGGTTGTTTTGTGCTCCTTGAAGCGACAGGCATCGCAGACGCCGTCCGTGTCAAAATTGATCGTCGTTTTCTGAGTGTCGGCGGAATTGGTATGTTCCACGCTCGAGTTGGGCCGCTGGTTGGAGATCGTGCATACACGGCAGAATTTAACCTCCTTCGGAAGGCCGTATTTTGTCGTCAACTGTTCTTGGGGTTGCTCGAAAAGCTGGAGATCTATTTCCTCGCGAGCCTTAAAGTGCCAATGCTCCGGGGCGCATTTCGTTTCGACTACTTTTAACTGCGGTGGATTATTGTCTTTATTGCTTTTAGCAAAGTCGATGGATTTTTGCGGTATCGGACCCATTGTGGTTCTCCTTTTCTATTAAAAATTGAGCGCGCTGAAAATCCTGTAAGGTGTCAATATCCAGAGACCGTTCCTGTGGCATAAAGCAGGCTACAGTTTCGTTTTGAACAAAGCTGTCCTGTTTGGAGAGCCATTCTGATTGTGCTACATAAACGGCGCCGTTAAGAACGAAAGCCTTGGGGAGTTCCTGGCGACGTTGGGGTCGGTTTGCCACGGGAATAACCGGCTCCATTCGGCTATCTTCGGTTACGGAATACATCCAGTAAGGGTTTTTTTCGCATTCTGTTACGGAGACGCAGGCCGGGGCGTTTAAGGAGAGGCAAAGTTCAAGGCAATTATCGATGTCCTCCGCCGATCGAAAAGGGGAGGTCGGCTGGAGGAGAACGATGTATTCATAGTTGTTTCCAATAGCGCCCAGGGCATGATGCACCGCGTCCATTGTGGATGCTTCATCCGAGGCAAGTTCGGCTGGTCGGATGAAGGGACATTCGCAGCCATGCTGCAATCCGATTCTCATGATTTCCTGGTCGTCGGAAGAAAGGATGACTCGATCTATGTATCGGGAGTGCCTGGCCGCTTCAGCTGTCCAGGCTAGCAGAGGTTTTCCGCCCAAGTCCCGGATGTTTTTGCGGGGAAGACCCTTGGACCCGCCACGGGCTGTGATTAGCGCAAGGACTGTATGGCCGTCGATCATGCAAAGACCTCTGGAAATTCGGCATTGGCTTTTTCGAAATCCGGCATCTGGCCGACATCTATCCAGTATTCTCGTACCGGAAATGCCGAGGTCGAGAGACCCCGTTCTACAAGCCAATTGAACAGATCTGGCATGTCGAACAGGGTGTTTTTTGGGATCAATTGCAGGGTTTCCGGTTCTAATACATAGATTCCGGCATTTACCAGGAAGCGTCGACTCGGTTTTTCCGTAATGCGGGTAATGCGCTGTTCCTGTACGTCAACGACCCCATACGGTACCTGCATCTCAAATTCACGGACGCACATGGTCGCCTTGGCCTGTTGTTGTTTGTGGAAATTCAGCAGGTGGAGAAAGTTGACCTTGGTAAGCAGGTCGCCATTCATAACGACAATGGGCTTAGAAGGCACCTCGGGCAAAAGGCTCAGTGCTCCTGCGGTACCTAGTTTTTTGTCTTCTTCAAGGTATTGAATGGAGATGCCCCATTGTGAACCGTCACCGAAGTGACATTTGATCATCTCCGCCTTGTAGTTGATGGAGAGAAAAATTTTTCTAAACCCATAACTGCGGCAGTTTTCAATAATCGTTTCCAGGATGGGTTTATCCCCTATGCGGAGAAGTGGCTTGGGACAGTCGTTCGTTAATGGGCGAAGGCGTGAGCCAAGGCCGCCAGCCATAACAACGACCCAATTTTCGAGTTCTTCTGTTTTGATCATTTCGTCCATGATGGCAACATGGACCACTTGGTCATCGGCATCCAGCACGGGGATATGACGATGGCCGGTCAGCTTCATCGTAATGAGTATACTTTCCTGACTATCGCCATGTCGGGCAATGGTCGGATTAATATTCATGATTTTGGTCACCGGTTCGTCAAGGGGGAGATTTTTTAATACCGCCCGTCGAATATCCCCATCGGTGACTGTTCCCAGGAGACGGGAACTCCCGTCAATAATCAGTGCCGTTTGAATGCTGCTTACATCAATCGCCTTGATGGCATCATGGATGGAATTAGAAGAGAGAATGATTGCTTTTTTCCAGTCTTTCATGATGTTAGCTCCTGCCGCAACTCGGCTATTGCTGAGTTTTTCGCCATCTTGATGAACAATGGCGCTGATCTTTTCAGAACTGCGGGATAGTGGGGATTTATCACCATCCAGTACTTAGTCTTCGTATCGGCTGTTTTGCGAAAATATTGAGAGGATTTTGCCGAACCCATCAATTGGCTAAAGGGGGAAGGTTGTATCTGTGGGAAAATCGTAAAACTCTTTTTTGAGAATGCCGTTTAACTCATAGCCCTTTAGTTTCTGAAGAATGGCCGCAGTTGTCCCATTTTTCTCATAAGGATTGGAAACGGTCTGCGTTGTTTTCTGAAAAGAAGCTGAGGTGACTAATTCTAAAGCTTCCACCACGGCTTTTTCCCTCGGTTGACAGTCAATCACGCTGAGGGCCTTTATCCTGCCTTTTTGGCGATCACCGATATTGATAGTAGGAACCATGAGACTGGGGGCTTCGATGATCCCGCTTGAGGAATTTCCGACTACGACCGTTGCCAGTCGCATGGTGCTTAGATATCTCAGTTGTCCCATGGAGGTGAACGAGCAAGTGCGGTCTGGATTTTGCTCGACAAAAGTATCGATCATCTGATTGATCACTCTGCCATCCATATCAGCATTTGCTTTGGTGAAGATAATTTTAAATTGAGGAAATTCCTTTAGGGCCAGCAGGACTTCCTGGAATTGTTTGCCTGCGGTGTTGTTTTCCAGGGTCACTGGGTGAAAGGTGACCAGGAGAACAGCTTCGCCGAGGGGAAAGTTTATGGCCTTTTCCAAGGCCTGTCGGTCGAGGAGGGGGAGTGATTTGATGTTCTCAACCCCGATGGCTCCCACGTTGAAGACGCGCTCCGGAGCCTCTCCCAATTGAATAACCCGCTGGCGGTATGCTTCAGTGCTGGTGAAATGCAAGTGGCTCATTTTGGTGATCGCATGGCGGAAGGCCTCGTCGATGGCCCCGCAGGAAAGTTCTCCTCCATGTAGATGGGCAATCGGGATTTTGCATATCGTAGCGGAGGCCGCCATGGCGAAGGCTTCAAAGCGGTCGCCTAAAATAACCACCAGGTCAGGCTGTAGGCGGCTTAAGGTTTCGCTGTAATTGATCAGCCCTAAACCTGTAGATTTTGCGATGCCCACGGAGGTGTCGGAGCTGAGCAGTATTTCCACCTTGGCATCGATCTGGAAGCCATCTTTTTCGATTTCCAGATAGGTGTTTCCGAACTCCGGCGAGAGATGCGTGCCACTGGCAATCACTTGCAGCTCTAGACCAGGTGTCTGGGTGATTCCCCGCATCAGGGGCTGGAGCAAGCCGTAATCAGCGCGGGTACCTGTGAATACGCAAATTTTTCGCATAGTGGCCTATAAAACTATCAGTTCATCTTTTACAAAGTCTTGGCGGGCAGGCTTGCCGATTACCTGGTCCCACTGCATGGGAGATATCCCGACCCCTGGTCGCTTAACAGTGAGGTTGAGCTCGTTAAATATTTCTCCCCTGCTGATGGTCTTCGCCGCCACAATACTTTTGCGGGCAATGTCCCGATTGTGCAGCTCAGAAGGGGTTGGTTTCTTTTCTCTCTGACCCAGGGCGGTTTCGATGTGACGGATGGCTTGCACCATCTGCCTGAGCTCCCCCGGCTCCAGGGAAGCCTGATGGTCCGGCCCAGGCATTGTTTTGTCCAGAGTGAAATGTTTTTCTATTATTTCCGCGCCAAGGGCCACAGCGGCAATGGGAACCTCAATGCCAAGAGTGTGGTCCGAATAACCGATCCGGAGATGCAGGGTGGTGCGTAAGGTTTCCATGACCCGCAAATTCACGTCTTCGTAAGGGGTTGGATATTCGGTGTTGCAGTGCAGGACGGCGAGCTGCTCTTGTCGGGTGCCGGCCGTTAGCAAGGTGGCGACCGCAGCCTGTACTTCAGCCAGGTCTGCCATGCCGGTGGAGAGGATCAAATTCTTGCGCAGAGTGCCAAGTTTGCGGAGATAGGGCAGATTGGTGAGCTCTCCCGAGGGAATCTTGAATATTTCCAACCCCAGGCCTGCCAGAAAATCAATGCTTTCCAGGTCGAAGGGGGTGGACATGAAGAGAATGTTGTGCATGGCGCAATGCGCTTTTAGCGCAACAAAGTCTGCGGCGGAAAGCTCAAGCTTTTTAAGCATCTCAAGCTGCGATTCGTCATTTCCTGTCGTTTCTTTTTGGTAGTTTGCCTTGGGGGCCGAGGCCGCCACGAGGTTTTCCGCCGTGAAGGTCTGAAATTTCACCGCATCGGCGCCAGCTCTCGCCGCTGCCTCGACAAGTTTTTTTGCCAGAGCAAGCTCGCCGTTGTGATTGACCCCAGCCTCGGCAATAATGAATACCCGGTCCTTGGTATGGTTCATGTCGGTTTAACCATGCTCTGTTCTGGCAGATCCCGGTAGATATTCATTCCGCCCGCCACAAAGGATTTTGCCCCGATGGTGATGTATTCCTTGGTCATTACCCTGCTGCCGATAAAGGTTTGCTCTTTTACCTCAACCCCGCCGTTGATGATGGCGCCGGTGGCGATGTGACAGTGGTCGTGGATAACCGCGTCGTGTTCGATTAGGGCGTGGGAGTTTATGATGCAGTTATTGCCGATGGTGGCTCCGGCATTGACTGTGGCTCCGTGCATGATGATGCTGCCTTCGCCGATGCGGGCATGTGCAGAAAGATAGGCCCGAGGTGAGATGATGGTGGCGATTTTTGCTCCAGCCTTTTTGAGTTTGCCGTAAATGGCAAGCCGGGTTGCGGGGCTTTTGATTTGCCCCATCGTGATCAGAAAATAATGGTTCTTGGCAAGCTTGATGATTTCCTCATCGGTACCGATAATCGGATAATTGAGTACCTGGGTGCCCACCAGCTCGGCCTTGTCAAGGATGCCTGCGATCGCATAACCACCTTCTTGTTCGATAACATCAATGCAGGCCTTGCAGTGGCCGCCGCCACCGATGAGGATGAGAGAGTCCCTCATAAGCGCACGCTGCTTGGGATGTTGACAATTCTCTCTGCCAGCCAGGTTGCATTGGCAAGCTCGCCTGTCTGGCAGTGGCCATAAATATCCAGTCGGTTGAGCAGGGTCCAGGCCGGACGCGTCTGGATGCCGGCTTCGTTGCTTTCCGTAAGAAACAGGTCGCGGGTCGGGCGGTCTTTGAGCAAAATCGTGTTGAGCCAGTAGTTTGCTCTGGCGCCTTCGGGCTCGGCAATAAAATCTATTGTCGATTGGGTGCTGAAAAAAGATCGGTACAATTCTGCCAGTTCCCGTTTGTCGGCAAGAAAACGGTCGAGGTTTTCAAGCTGCGCACAGGCCAGGGCGGCATTGAGGTTCGGCATCCGGTAATTGAATCCCACCTCGTCGTGCTCGTAGAGATAGGGGTGCGGTTTCTTTGCCGTGGTGGTGAGATGCTTGGCATGCGCGGCCAGAGTCTTATCGTTGGTGACGATGGCGCCACCGCCGCCGCAGGTGATGGTTTTGTTGCCGTTAAAGCTGTAAACGCCGAGGACTCCGAAGGTGCCGGTCTGTTTTTTCCCGCGGGTGCTACCCAGGGATTCGGCTGCGTCTTCGATCAGGAAAAGATTATGTTTCCGGCAGAGTTCCGCGATTTCCTCTATCCGGCAGGGGTGGCCGAAGGTATGCATGGGTACGCAGGCGCTTATCCTTTTGCCCGTTGTCTTGTTGCGGCAACCATTCCCCGACTGTTCGGTGTGCTCCTCCAGAAAAGCCCGGAGAGCGGTGGGGGAGAGACCCAGGGTGTCGCGGTCCACATCGAGAAAAACAGGCTGCGCTCCGCAGTAGGAGATGGCATTTGCCGTGGCGACAAATGTAAGAGGCTGGGTGATGACCTCATCCCCTGCGGTAACGCCGGCAACCAGCAAGGCTGCATGCAGGGCTGCCGTGCCGTTCACGGTAGCAACCGCGTGGCTTGCGCCGGTGTAATCGCTCATCATCTCTTCAAACCGATCGACAAACTTGCCCACAGAGGAGACAAAGGTTGAATCGATGGTGGCAGCAAGATACTCCTTTTCCCTGCCGATGAATTTCGGTTCGTGCAGGGGGATGCAATCCCTGCCCGGGAACAAAGAGCGGATCTGGGTGATAACCGCTTCAAACATTATAGATATGCGCCTTGTATTTGCTGAGGTTTGCCGGGTTTGCAAGCCAGGCAATGGTTTTTTCAAGCCCCTGGCGCAGATCATGCTCAGGGGTAAAACCGGTCATACCGTGGATTTTGCTGTTGTCGCACCAGAGGCGGAATACCTCGGACTTGGAGGGGCGGAGCCGGGCCTCTTCGGTCACGATTTCAATGTTGCTTCCCATGAGTTCCTTGATGGTGTCCACAACCTGGCCCATGGTCACCTCGTGGTTGGAGCCGATGTTGACGGTTTCGCCTATGCACTGGTCGCATTCCGCCAGGGCGACGAAGCCAAGGCAAGTGTCGGTGACGTAATTGAGATCCCGGGTGGGGGTGAGATCGCCCAGCTTTAGCTGTGAGGCCCCTTTGGCGATCTGGGTGATGATGGTGGGAATAATCGCCCGGGCTGACTGGCGGGGGCCATAGGTGTTGAACGGGCGGGCGATAACCACCGGCAGTTCGAAAGCGTTATAAAAGCTCATCGCCATGCAGTCGGCGCCTATTTTTGAGGCGCTGTAAGGAGATTGCGGTTGCAGGGGGTGTCTTTCGTCGATGGGCACATACTGGGCCGTGCCGTATACCTCAGAGGTTGAGGTGTGGATGATTTTTCCGCAGCCGTTTTCCAGCGCCGCCTGGCAGATGTTGAGGGTGCCTTTGACGTTGGTGTCCACATAGCTGTCTGGGGCAACATAGGAGTAGGGGATGGCAATCAGGGCTGCCAGATGGAAAATGGCATCCACTCCCTTGGTGATATGCTTGCAGTAATGCGGGTCGCGGACGTCGCCGGTAAGTACTTCGATCTCGGCCAGGCAATCGAGGTCTTCCAGCCAGCCCCAGGAATTAAAGGAGTTGTATTGGCTGAGAGCCTTCACCTTTGCGCCTTTTGCGACCAGTATCTCGGTCAGGTGCGAGCCGATGAAGCCGTCGGCGCCTGTGACCAGAATGGCTTTGTTTTTTATATTCATAGGGTGCTTTTCTGTTGTGCGTACGGATTATTGCACGCTGGTTGTTGGGAGCTCAATGGTTTGCATTTTTCCCTTTAAAAGAAGGTACGATTCCTTGGCCGCCTCCAATTGTCCGGCAGCCAGATAGCAATCGCCGATTTTTTTGAGCAAGTGGACACGTTCCGGCAGGATGGTGAAGCATTTTTCATAGGCAGCAAGAGCATCCTCATGCTGCGCTGCTTCGGCGAGAGAGTCACCGATTCCCTCCCAGTATACCACGTAGGCGCTGTCCAGAGAAACCGCCTTGCCCAGGTGGGCAATGCCCTGTGGGTATTGGTCCAGAGCAAAATACATATCCGTAAGTTTGATATGCAGTGTCGGGTCATCCGGCGTCAAAAGCAGAGCCTTGTCGAATGCCGCAATCGCCTCGGAATAGTCGTTTTCTTCCGCGAGGATAATGCCGCGAGCGCGATGGAATTGCGCGATTCGCTCCGGGCCGAGTATCTCGGCAAGACGTTGGCTGGCAGCCAGATCGGCAAGCCATCCGTCAATCACCCCCATAACCTTTCCTGGATTTTTCGGTTCAGGAGCCTGTTTGATCTCGTTCAACGCCAGGTCGCACAGGGCAACGAGCTGATTTCCGATTCCCGCATGTTCCGGCGCATAGCGGAGTCCCTTGATGAGCAGCCTGCGGGAAGTTGCCTTGTCCATGTCCTTGAAGAAGGCCGCATATTTTATGTACGCGTCTCCCTGGTGTTGGCGGAAGGATTCTATTTTTGTGGCGTAGTCTGGGTCTATTGCCACAGCCTTGGCAAAAAAGGCCTCCGCCTGTGCATATTCGGTGTAATGCGCAGCGACCCAGCCTTGGAGGAAAATTACCTCTGCCGATTCCGGCAGAAGCTCGGCGAGGCGGCTTATCAGAGGCCGGGCGAGATTCAGGTTGCCGGCTTCATAATACAGTTGAACCAGCGCAAGTATTGTGTCGGCATCGTCATTGTCCGACCCATTTGCTCGCAGGGCGGTAAGCAGTTTTTCTTCCGTACGGAGGAAGGTGACGTCATTTGCCAGGGTTTCGGTCAGAAGGGGAAGCACCGCCCGCCGGATCTCATTGATCTGGAGAAAGCGCTCGATGTTTTTTTGCAGCCACTCAACATAGCGATTCGGGTCGTTGGCCAGGGAGTCGATGACATGTTTCTGCTGCTCGCTCCGGCGAAGGCCAGCCATGGTGACCTCCTGGAGCAAGGGCCAGATGCCGCTTTCATTGTCGAGCCTTTTGTTGAGTTTGTCCAATTCCTCGACCTTTTTTTTGATTGAGCTGGGGAGGTCATTAAAAGAGCGATAACGGGCAACGCTGGTTTTTGGCGTCTTGTCAAAATGCTGCAAAATATTTCTCGACAGCGTGTCCGTCTTTTCGAGAATCTTGATGATGTCCCGGCCGAGTTTGGCGACTTTGTCAAACTCCTGTAAAAATCGTTCTCGACGTTGGTCTTGTTTCTGTCCGTCGGTTTGGCGCAGTTTTTTATTTATTTCTATGGGGTGCGTGCAGTAACGGTCCAGAACTGTCCGCAGCGGCATTACTTGTGTGCCTTCGATGTGTGCGCCGCCTTCAGTGGCATTAATGTAAAGGCCTTCCTGTTTTTTGATCATGCTTTCGAAGAAAAGCTTATTGCTGAGGAACCCCCGGTCGGATAACACCTTGCCGCCGTCAATGCCGTCAAGCCAGACGGCGTTTTCGTTCCCTTTTTGCAGGGCCTCACCGAGATCCTGGGTTTGGAGAACCGCATGGGAAGAATGGCTCTTCGTGGAAGAAAAAGCGAGATCCTGGCCCACAAAAACGATGGGTGAGCTGCCCATGATGATTGCAGCGAGAAAATTCAGATGGGCAACTGTGCTGGCGCCGGGTGTCACTATGTTGTCGCCCATGAGGCTCACCATCCATGCCTCGACGGGTTTTGCCCCGAAACACCAGAAGACCTGGTTAGCCGGGAATAATTTGACCATTTTGCTGCTGGCCCATGACATGCAAAGCAGAGAGGTGTTATGCACCTGCGGGGCGACTCCGGCCACTTTTTCAAAAATCAATTCCAGAGGATCAATGGTCCCGATCAGGTCGGGCATTATCCCATGGGCGATCAGGGTCGGCAGGGCGGAGTCGACGGCGATGATCAACGCTTTTCCTTTTGCCTCCTTGAGAAGATGCACGTTCTTGTCAAGGGAAGGCCCGGCTGCCACCAGAATGGTGGGGAGTCCTGTGAATTTTTCGGCAAGCTCCATCAGGAGGCGATCATGATGCATGGAGTTGAGATGCCGGAGCCGGTTTCCCAGAAAGTCTCGGCCCATATGGGCAATAGTAAGGCCTTCGATATTGAAGGAACTGCAATGGTTGTAGATGTTCTCATGGAGTGTGCTGTATTGGTCGGGATCGAGTGCGAAGGAAGGCAGATGCTGTAGGTTTTGGATATTCTCAAGCTGCATGGCCTTGTGCGCCGGGACCATGATTGTGCCGACATCCAGATCAGGGCCGATGCCGAGGATGACCCGGGGGTCGGTGAGCAGTGGAGTCAGGTCCAGGGCGTGCAGGGCTTGCAGGAAGATTCCTGCGTTCGGTTCAAAAACAGCCAGGTGTCTGACCGCTGGTCGTTGTTGTATCAGGGCGAGCGGGGCGTAGCCGAGTCCCATTCCGGTCAGCGTTATTATTCCATTGAAATTTTCTGCAACCACGTCAAGAAATTGACGAACTTCGATTTCTGGGTCGTCCACGATATGGAGTGAGACCCGGCTGTTTCCTTGATCGTTGGCCCAGAGATTGGGTTTGCCGTTGGGAGCTGGGCAAATTTCTCCTACTGGTTCGAGTGGGGATTGGGTCAAAAATTCCCAGACCTGGAGGTGGTTCTTTTTTAGGGTCGCCATGTTTTTTTTGAGTAAATCTGGTGAATTTTCAAGCATGGTGGCCTCTTCTGGCTTGGGTGATGGCTTTGAATAGCGCCGGGTTATGAGTGGCTATGCTGGTTATTAAGCAATATCCGTGCCGTTTTGTTGGCTTGGATATGTTTTTCCGTTGGTCTGCCTTTGGCAGGGAATTCCAAATGGGAGGGGTGATTTTATATATATTATGAATGTTGATCGGCATGATTGGTGTGATTCATGAAAAAAAAGAAGAAAGGAATACCTCGGCGGCTACATCGGCGGCAATGGGGCTTGCCGGTGGCGGCTTTCAGAGAATATTTTCAAAGGTTACGAGCCGTTTCAAAAAATTGGCCCTTTGATGAATTTATTTAAAGTTATGATTCCGCTGGTCGATACGCTGGGTGAAGTACCCTTGTAAACCGTTCGAGAAAAGGTTTTTTCTTGTTAAAGAAACAACTTGCATTGCCGAGGAGGTGAGGCGCGGCCCGGAAGAAGTTGATCGGCTAGTTCGGTTGTAAAGCGGCATGAAAACCCATGCCAACCCGAAAAAGGGGGAAAGGATTCCCTCATTAAAACACCTCATGGAGGAAACATCATGGCATTAAGAATTAACACCAACATTGCAGCCCTGACAGCCCATCAAAGCATGATCAGGAACGACAACGGATTGAGTGCGTCTCTTGAGAAATTGTCGTCAGGTCTGCGGATCAACAAGGCCGCCGATGACGCTTCGGGTATGGCCATTGCCGACGCCCTGAAGTCTCAGTCACTTGGCCTTGGCCAGGCAGTCCGAAACGCCAACGACGGTATTTCCATGGTGCAAACCGCAGACGGCGCCTTGGATGAGTCCATTAAAATCGTCAACACCATTAAAACCAAATCCATCCAGGCAGCTCAGGACGGACAGACCACTGATTCCCGTAAGGCGATTCAGTCCGACATCAACAAGCTGTTGGAAGAGTTGGACGCGATTGCCAAAACCACGGCATTTAACGGCCAGAAACTGCTCTCCGGTAACTTCACCAACAAGAAATTCCAGGTTGGTGCTTATTCCGGCGAGACGGTTTCCATCTCCATCGGCTCTTCAGAGTCCACCAAAGTGGGTCATATCTCAGCTTCAAATCTGACCTTCGCCGGTGAGGGCACTGCGGAGTTGGCCATCTACAGTAACCTGCAAAATCAGACCTATACCCTGAACTCCGTAGAGATCGCCTACGACAACACCAGGGAAAACAGCCTTGGCGCGGTGGCGGATGCGATCAACAAACTGAGCGACGTGTTGGGTATTACTGCAGCAGCCTCAGTAACCAAAACCACCGACAACAACATCGTTGCCGGAACCACTGATTCCACCTTTGCCATCAACGGCATCAATATCGGCGCAGTGGCCGTGTCAGAAAACGATTCCACCGGCGCCTTGGTTTCTGCTATCAATCAGAAAACCGATCAGCATGGTGTGTTCGCTTCTGTGGACCAGGAAGGCAAATTGACCCTGACCTCCAACGACCAGCGGGCCATCGAAGTGACACAGGGCACAGCGACCACAGCTGTTCTGGGTGGAACCACAAGCATGTCCACCCTGGGGCAGATCACTCTGACCCAGCAGGGTACCGGCGAGATCGTGATCAACAATCGGGCCGGCGGACAGGCTGTAGCTCTGTTGGATAATGCCCTGAATTTGACGGGTGTAACCACCACTACGATTTCCTCCAGCCTAGCTTCGGGGTCTTCAATTGCTGCCGCATCCACCATCGGCGCCAACTCCACCCTGAAAGTCGGAACCGCCACCGTGGCAATGTCCGGAGCAGTATTTACCACCGGTAGCAGCCTGATCGGTTCCGGTTCCGTGCTCAATTCCGGGACCATGATTGCTGCCGGAACAACTCTTGAGGGTTCCCTCACCAACTCTGGTAGTATTACCGCAACCGGTACCCTTGGGAGTGGGTCGACAATTGCGAGTGGTACCGTCATCGGCTTGGGTACAACCCTCCAGGGAACCTTTTCCGACGGTATTCTGGCAGGGGCAACCACAGCTGCTACCACCTTGGCTACCGGCTCGATTATCAGCTCCGGCACAATTGCGGTTGGCAGTTCTATGTTGACTGCCGATTATACCGCGAATTCAGCTACTATTGACGCCTCTGGTACATCGGTATCGGGGTTGTATACTATCATCACTTCGGGCGGTGGCATTAGTGGTCCTACCACTTTCACTAACGGTGGTGCGACCCTTGCCATTGGCTCAAGTTTGCTCTCTTCTGGGCAGTCATTCACGGCAGGATCATCGCTCGGTGTTAATTTCACCACCAGTGGTGCAGCGGTCACGACCACCGCCGACATGACACTGACGACGGGTACGGTCATTGCTAGTGGATCCGTACTTACGGAAGACACCAGCCTTTCTGCCAACGCATATGTCGGCGGTGGCACCACCCTTACCCTGACAGCCGACATGACCTTGGCGGCAGGATCCAATCTCACGACCAGTGGGACATTGGGAGATGATACCACCCTTTCCAATGCGTGGTATAATACCGGGGCAATCAGTGTTACCGGCGGCAGCATGACCTTGGGTGCTAACTCTTCTCTTGCCACTGCTTCGATTCTGGCAGAGGGTTCTTCCATCGGCGGCACCGTTACCCTGGCCAATGCCGAGACAGTAGATAGTTCCACCGATATGCGTTTGGCAGGGGGCTCCACTCTGGCCTCCGGCAGCACCATCAGCGCTGGTACCTTTTTGACCAACGATGTGGTGGCTGCTGGCGGAACAATCTATAGTGCGGGTGCTGCTCTTGCCGCCGATATCGTCACCTCCGGCTCCACCAGCCTCAGCAAGACCATGACCCTGAACGGCGGGTCAATCCTGGCGGCTGGCAGCACCTTGGCGGCCAACAGTGTTGCCGCTGAGAATGCCTCGGTAGGCAGCACTTCCGCGGCAGCTGCCTATCGGCTTTCCAATGTCAATGTGACCACCCAGGCTGGTGCGCAGATTGGTATTGCGGTGGCCGATGCGGCTCTTAAGGGCTTGGATAAGGTGCGGTCTGACCTTGGTTCCGTTCAGAACCAGTTGACCTCCACCATCTCCAACCTGAGCGCCACCAAGGTTAATATCGCGGCTGCTGAGTCCAGTATCCGTGACGTTGACTTTGCCGAGGAAGCTGCAAACTTCTCCAAGATGCAGATCCTCACCCAGGCCAGCTCCTTTGCCATGGCCCAGGCCAATGCAAGCTCCAAGACCGTTTTGAGCCTGCTACAGGGGTAAGGTGAGCTGAGAGCTCCGAGGGGAAAGGCCCGGCTGAAAATCGCCGGGGCCTGACACCGGGGAGCGATCTTGACGGAGCAATATAAACCTCAACAGGGGCGGCGGCTGGTAACAGCTGCCGCCCCTTTTTTTTGTAAAAAGATTCAAGAAGGCAGGGAAAATGCCGATATGAACATCAGGTGAGAAAGAAGATTGCTCTCCCTGTAATGATATCCAGAGGATTCTCCCATGGCAACCGGCACAATTTCATCACTTGGGGTTGGCTCCGGGCTTGATCTGAACAGCATGCTCGATCAGCTGCGTGCTGTTGATGACCAAGTCATTACCACCAAGAAAAACGAGGTGACCGCGCTTGAGTCCCAACTCAACGAGTTCACTGTGGTCAACAACAAGCTGTTGACCATGAAGAGCGCGGCTTTCGATCTATCCTTTTCCTCCACCTTTCTTGCCAGAACCGTCATCAGCTCCAGCGAAATTGCGCTTACTGCTACGGTGGCGGATGGCACCGCCGTCCAAAGTACCGGGGTCGCTGTGGGCCGGATTGCCACCAAGAGCACCTGGATGTCGGATGGCAAGGCTGCCAATACCTCCAACATCAATGCCACCGGAATCAGCCAGAACTTTGTTTATCGGGTGGACGGTGTGGATATTACCGTGGCAGTGCCGAATGGCACCACTTTGAGCGGGCTGACATATCTCATTAATAATGGGACGGGCAATCCGGGAGTGACCGCCTCCGTGATCGATGATGGATCCGGGGCCACACCGTATAAGCTGGTGCTGAAGGCGGATGCGACCGGGAGCGATCAGGAGATAACCGTTACTGAGCCCGATCAGTTGCCGGACCTGACCATGACCATGCAGGGACAGACCGGTGCTAGTCTTAATGCGGAGATCACCATTGATGGTGTGAGCTACCAGCGGCAGACCAACGCCATAAACGACGTGCTTTCCGGAATCACCCTGAACCTACAGGGGGCAGGGAGTTCCACGGTAACGGTAGCCAATAACGATGAAGCCGTCAAAAAGATGGTGGTGGACTTTGTAACCGCTTACAACGACGCGGTGCAGGAGGTTGTCAAAAATACCGGCTACAACGAAGACACCAAAGATTTTGGCATGCTGGCGAGAACCACTTTGCGGGATTTGCCGTATGCCCTACAGAATATTATGACCTCGCAAGTGACGGCGGACAGCGCTGGTCTTGTCACCACTATGTTCGATTTGGGCCTGGAGTTTAACCGGGACGGCACTATCACCATTGATGAAGCAGCGTTGTCGGCGGCCATCTCTTCCGTGCCGGATAGTGTCTCTGCCTTTTTTCTTGGAGACAGCACGGCGGGGATCACCGGACTTGGGGATAAGGTCAATACCTATCTCCGGGAGGTAACCAGCGGTATAGGGCAGGTCGCGGCGGAGAAGACTGCGGCCCAGGCCAGGATCGATGATATTCAACTACAGATTGAAAATATGACGGCGCGGATCGACAAGCGGTACGACATCTTGACCAAGCAGTTCGTTGCTTTGGATCAATACATGAGCCAGATGAAGTCCATGGGGAATTATCTGACCGGCCAGTTCGACAGTCTGAGCAGTATGTTGTCTGGTAGTTCTAAATAGCGGGTGTGCGGGTAGTTCGGTAACAATTTCAACCTGATGAGGAGGAAGTGCACATGGTCGGGCAAAAAGCGCTGGATGCCTATCGGACAACAGAAAAGCAGGCGGAGATCCAGCCGGTGAAGCTGATCCATATGCTGTATGAAAGGGTGCTGACGCATCTTGAACTCGCCGAAGAAGGGATTCGGGAGCAGGCCCCAAAGAAGCGCGGGGAGAATCTGGGCAAGGCCATTGCGATTATCACCGAGTTGCAAGCCTCCATCAAGTCCGAGGACCATTCCGAGGCCGCCCAATTTTTGCGGGGGTTGTATGGGGCAATCCTGGTGGAGCTTCCCCGGATTTCGGTGACCCAGGATGTGAAGATGCTGCGTCAGGCCCGTACCTACTTGGAACGCCTCAAGGGAATCTGGGAGGAGACCGCCATGCGGGAGTCGGGTGCAGAGCTGCGTTCTGTGAAAACCGTAGAGGCGTGTACCGAGGATAGGACCCCAGCGGTGAGCCCGGTGAGTGCCCCTCGTGGAAAAAAACGGGCAGAATATGAGGACTGTCAGCCCCAGATGGCGATGGGCGGACTTTCCGTTTCCATTTAAAGATCCGCAGCAAAAAGGGCGCGCGATGACGATGCCGGTTCCGACCGAAATAATGGGTGTTTCGCCTGTCTATAGCTTGCCGGAGGAGTTTCTTCGTGCGGTAGACAATTTTGCCGCCATGCAGCTGGAACATAGGGGTGCACTTGCCGCCGGGAATTCTAGAGGTATTTTTTATTGGCAGCAGGCCAGGGAAATGGCCTTCAGAAATCTTGTCCGAAAACTTGAGAGTGTAGTCACCTGCGCACAGGAGAACGATACGTGCGCTCTCCATGTTCAGAAAATATTAGGAAAGTTACTGGCCGAAGAAGATTTGCTGCAAGAGCTTGTCTTGGATCGGCAGTTGAAAGTGCAGGAGCAGCTTCTGGTAATGCGCAAGGGAAAAGAGGCATTGCAGGGGTATAACATTAACAAGGGCCTGGTCCCCCGGCCCAGATATCTGAGTAATAGAATGTAGGGGGAAATGGAAAAATCGGGAGGACGTATGTCATGGATGCCAGCGTAAACACCGAAGTCAAAGGAGTTGGTGTAACAGCGGTAATGCCGGCCGTAGTAAGGGAAGATCGGGCGAAACCCCAGGTCACCCCAGTGAAAGCGAGCTCGGATTCTCCCAAGGGAACACTGGGAGACAAGGAATTGCACGCCAAGCCGCAGTCAAAGCCTGTCGATGCCAAGGAACTTGCCAAGGCGGTTGAGGAGATGCAGCAGCGTCTCGATTCATTGGGCAATACCAGGCTGAATTTCCGAGTGCTTGAAAAGCCCAACGAGGTCGTGGTGCAGATCACTGACAGTAAGAGCGGCGACCTGGTAAGACAGTTTCCGTCAGAAGATGCTCTTGCTCTTCGGGTCAAGCTCCAGGAGTTGACCGGTCTGCTGTTTGACGAAAAGGCTTAAAATCCTTTTCTTGTAGTGCGCTACAGTGAAAGTGCTGCCTGATTCGGCCAGGAAAAAAGGCTGGCTAGGCAGTAAGCGCTAGAGGTGCGTCCAGAGGCATCTGGATATTTCGCTCTGCCCTCCTGATTTTTCCTTCCGACTGTCCAATACAAAAAAGCGCCCAACGCCACGATGATGGCGGTACGGCGCTTTTTGTTTTTTGTGCGGGCGAATTTTTTCTTGACAATTATTGGGGCCTCTCGTATACCTGATCGGCAAACTGAATGCGTGTTCATCTTTACCATAATATTTTCATTCCTCATTAATTGACACAAGGAGACTCGATCATGTCTAAGTTAGTCGCTCCCCATGGTGGAAAAGGTCTGGTATGCTGTCTGCTGCACGGCAGTGAGCGTACCGCTGAGCAGGACAAGGCCAAAGGCCTCAAGAAGATCAAGATCAGCGCGCGCGCCAAAGGCGACTTGATCATGATGGGCATCGGCGGTTTTTCTCCGCTGAATGGCTTCATGGGCAAGGCCGATTGGAAGGGCGTTGTTGAGAATTTCACCATGGCTGACGGCACCTTCTGGCCCCTGCCCATCACCCTGGATGTTTCCAAGGCCGATGCCGACGCAATCAAGATCGGCGACGAGGTTGCCCTTGAGGCGGATGGCGAGGTTTACGCCACCATGAAGGTCAGCGAGAAGTTCGAAATGACCGACGCTGACAAGAAGTGGGAGTGTGAGAAGGTTTTCAAGGGTCAGGGCGAAGAGTCCGCCGATGACAAGTTCTGGGATATCGCGCTCAAGGATCATCCCGGCGTGCAGATGGTTATGAAGCAGAAAGAAGTGAACCTGGCCGGCCCGGTTAAGGTTCTCTCCGAAGGCGAGTACCCCGCCAAGTACAAGGGCGTGTACCTGACCCCTGCCGAGACCCGCGCCATGTTCGAAGAGCGTAAATGGTCCGACGTTGCTGCCTTGCAGCTGCGTAACCCCATGCACCGCTCCCATGAGTTCCTGGCTAAGATCGCCATCGAAGTATGTGACGGCGTCCTGATCCACTCTCTGATCGGCAACCTGAAGGCTGGCGATATTCCTGCCGAGGTTCGCGTTAAGGCCATCGATTGTCTGGTTGAGAACTACTTTGTAAAAGACAACGTCATTCAGGCCGGTTACCCCCTGGATATGCGTTACGCCGGTCCTCGTGAAGCGTTGCTCCATGCAACCTTCCGTCAGAACTACGGCATCACCAAGATGATCATCGGTCGTGACCATGCAGGTGTTGGCGATTTCTACGGCCTGTTCGAGGCGCAGGAAATCTTCGACCGCATCCCGACCAACCTGGCCGAGGGCAAGGCTCTGAAATGCATGCCGCTGAAGATCGACTGGACCTTCTACTGCACCAAGTGCGACGGTATGGCTTCTCTGCGTACCTGCCCGCACACCAAGGATGATCGCGTTATCCTTTCCGGCACCAAGCTGCGTAAGGCTCTTTCCGAGGGCAAAGAGGTTGTTGACCACTTTGGCCGCGAAGAGGTTCTGGTTATCCTGCGCGCATACTATGCCACTTTGACCGAGAAGGTTGAGGTCAAGATGCAGGGCGCTGCTTCCGGTTCCGCAATGTAAAATTGCTGTACCTGAGTTTTAGGATGTAAAAAAGGGGAGATGCCGAAAGGTATCTCCCCTTTTTTTTGTTTTTTTGTTATTGGTCCGGCGATTAAATACGTCATGCCCGAATGCTTTCGTCGGGCATCCACACCACTGGATTCCCGCCTGCGCGGGAATGACGGTTTGTATATTTAATAACCGGAAGCAATATTCGACACGTCATTCCCGCGCAGGCGGGAATCCATGCTCAGATCAATTCTTGCCATAAGTCTTTCCACGTCGGATTGAATTTTTTGATCAAGTTTATCTTCCATTGCCTGTTCCACTTCTTGAGTTGTTTTTCCCGCAGAATCGCTGTTGGAATATCCTCATGCAATTCGTAATACACGAGAGAATGAACTGTATATTTTTTTGTGAAACCCTCAACCAGGTCACTCCTGTGCTGCCAAATCCTCTGGATTAAATTGCTGGTTACACCGATATACAAGGTGCCGTTGTATTCGCTTGCTAGAATATAAACCGCTGCTTGTTTTTTCATTCTCAAGCATGGATTCCCGCCTGCGCGGGAATGACGATGAGTGCTCGCAAATGGCGAGTAACCAAAGGTGGCAATAGAATTCGATGGCCAGCCTGAATCAGAGGATGGAAACCTTGGTCCCGTCCTTGGAAAAGGAAATCTTTGTCTCCCGTGCCAGCCAGCCCAGCGCTGCGCCAAGGAGAGGCAAGCTGCCTCGGTTTTTCATGACGCTGGCGATTTTTGCCACAGGGGTCGGGCCGTTTTGGCTGAGGTATTCAAGGATGTCACCGGCCAGGAAACCGATCTGGCCCTCTACGGTCATGCCTTTGCCCGGCTTAAACAGCGGGGCTTTTTCCGGCGCCGCGCAGGCCGTTTTTTTATGGGTGAGTTCGTTCACTTCTTTTTTAATCGTGCTGATGGCGGATTTTACGGTTTTTTCTGCCTTCTTCGCCGCATCCTTCACAAGTTTTTCCCCCGCCTTTTTCATCTTCTGTCCGGTTTCTTCCACCGAATGGCCAGACCGGGCCAGGGCCTTGCCCACCTTCCTTCCTGCTTCGTTCAATGCGGATTTGTCTTTCTTAGCTGCCATGGTTCCCTCCTGCATGATGTGTGGTCCATTGTTGGAGCGTCTCTGCTATTTAGTCTAGCGATCTCGTAGGAGTTGTCAAGAAGGTTGCAATATTGCGCGATTCTTTATAAAGAAAAATGTAACTGTTTAGCAGCACCGCATCTGCGTCGCAGTCTCGCTGCGCTCGCTTAGCTGTCATCGGCCTGCTCATGTGCGAACGCACACTTCGCAGGCCTCTTTCTAGCATCTACGGCAGCAGCGAAGCGGCGCTGCTGAACAGTTACAGTTTGGATGTTAGCCTGTTGTTGGTTTTCGCCTCCCCTCCCTTGATGGGAGGGGATTGAGGGGAGGGTGAAGCTGCCGATCGACTCAAATTGGCAACGCCGCTAACGCTGCTCACCCCCACCCCCTCCCGCAGGTAAGCGTAGACTCCGAGGGGAGGGGGATTTTGTTGCAAGATGAAAACTTGTGCCGAATAATTACAAAGATACAAGGTAAACGACACAAGGCAAGTAAGACGGAGTCGAGACTCCGAAAGGCGGAAGGATATGCGGACAATTCGGGTTGGTCTTGGCGACAGGGCCTATGATATCTTGATCGAAAACGGCATCTTGGCATCAATCGGCGCGGATCTCAAGCAGCGCGCCATAGCCAAGCGCTATGTGGTTGTGGCGGATTCCCATGTCGCGGAGATTTTGGGCGGCAGGCTCATGGCCTCCCTGGCTGCGGCGGGTGTTGCCGCGGAGCTCATTACCTTCCCGAGGGGCGAGGCAAGCAAGCATCTGGCCACGGTTGCCGAGCTGGCAAGCTCGCTCGCCCGGATGGGCCTGGACCGCAAAGACGCACTCATCGCCTTGGGCGGCGGAGTGACCGGAGATATCACCGGCTTTCTCGCCGCCATCTACATGCGGGGCATCCCGTTTATCCAGATTCCCACCACCCTTTTGGCCCAGGTGGACAGTTCGGTGGGGGGCAAAACCGGGGTCGATATCCCGGAGGGCAAGAATCTGGTCGGCGCCTTTTATCAGCCCCGCTGCGTGTACATCGACAGCGAGGTTCTCATGTCGTTGCCGCCTGCCGAACTGTTGAATGGGTTGGCCGAGGTGATCAAATACGGGGTGATTTATGACGCGGATTTTTTCCGCTATCTTGCCGAACAGCGGCAGGCCATCCTGGGGCGGAATGTGGCTGTGCTCGAAGAGATGATCGCCCGCTGCTGTGAGATCAAGGCCGCAGTGGTGGCGGCGGACGAGCGCGAGGCCGACCTGCGGCGTATCCTGAATTTCGGCCATACCCTAGGGCATGCGGTGGAGGCCGCCTCCAACTATGCCATGGCCCACGGGTTGGCGGTTGGGTTGGGGATGGTGGCTGCCTGTCGGCTGGCGGTAGGCAAGGGCATTTTTGCCCAGGACCAGGCGGACGTCGTGTGCCGACTCATTGCCGATTACGGCTTGTCTACCGAGATTCCGCCGGAATTTTCCCCGCAGCAGATCAAGAGTTTCTTGAAGACAGATAAAAAAACCGTGGGAGGGCGGCCATTTTTTGTGCTGCCCACGGCGATCGGCAAGGTTGTCATCACCGATGCGGTGAGCGAGGCGCTGATTGACCGGGTGTTAGGGGGAGAGATCAGCCTTTTGCCTAAATCCTGAATAGGTTGTATTGCCGTCATTCCGGCGGAAGCCGGAAACCAGGAGTCTTGGCAAATTGTTAACTACTCTGGACCCCGGCTTTTGCCGGGGTGACGACTTTTGCGAGGGATCAGGTAAAAGGAGTGAAGGCGCAAAATATCGTCTCCTCCTTGCTCGTTCTTTTACACCGCGCAGCGGAAGCCGATGGTGTTTGTCCAGTATTTTCCCCGTTCGATTTGCCGCCAGGCTGCGGTCACGGTTCCGCCGGTTATCCAGGAACCGCCCTTGAGAATGTAAATCCTTTCCCCTGATCGGCCCGGCTGCACGTCTGCCTGTTCGGCATGGGGGGTGGAGGTCCATTCGGCAACGTTGCCCAGCAGATCGTGGATGCCGAAGGGGCTCATGGCTTTGCGGCCATAGTGCTCAACCGAGGTTGTGGCGCCGAAGCAGGCGGCCTCGAAATTGCCAAAATCGGCCAGCCACCTGTCACCCCAGGGAAAGAGCTGGCCGTTTGCCCCACGGGCCGCAGCTTCCCATTCCTCTTCCGTGGGCAACCGCTTGCCAGCCCAAGCGGCAAAGGCCATGGCGTCGTTGTGGCTGACCTGCACCACCGGGTGGTTGTGCCGTCCTTCCAGGGTGCTGTCCGGCCCGGCAGGATGGCGCCAGTTTGCCCCGCTCACATGGCGGGCAAGGGTTCCCCTGGTCAGGCTGAAGATCTCCCTGCCTGTTTCCGGGTCTGTTCTGTTGGTGCAGCGGCCTTCGAAAACAATGCCGTAGCCAGCTTCCTCCGCATCGGTCGTATATCCCGTTTCCCGGACAAACATGTCGAACAGGTCGTTGGTCACGGGCGCTTGGCCCAGGTAGAAATCATGAAGCATGGCCTTGCGCAGGGGCTGTTCCAAGCCTTTGGGGCTGGCGCTGCCCACCAGATAGACGCCGGCCGGAATCTTGATGAATTTCGGCATGAACCGCTCCAGGATTTGATTGATAAACTCCTCCTGGGTTTCCCGGAGCAAGTCTCCTTGGCTCACCGCTTCTTCCGCCTCGATGTATTTTGAGAGAACCTCCAGAGGTGTCGGCTGATGGGGCTTTTCCGCCATTGGTTCCGCTGATTCTTCAACCTCTTCCAGATCCTCCTCGTCAAGGATTTCGGTGTCATCGGGCTCTTCGTCCACGATCTCTTCGATTGCGTCTTCGTTGAGAACCTCAACCTCCTCTGTGGGTCCTTCCTCTGCCAGCCCGCCTTCTTCCGCGCCCAGGCCCTCGCCAGGGGGCGCCTCTTCTGCAAGGACCTCCTCCAAGTCATCGGCTTCGAGGATTTCCACCTCCTCGTCAAGGATCTCGGTGTCATCTGGCTCTTCAGCCATGACTTCCTCGATTGCGTCTTCGTCGAGAACCTCAACCTCCTCCGTGAGCCCATCCTCTGCCAGCCCGCCTTCTTCCGCGCCCAGGCCCTCGCCAGGGGGCGCCTCTT
>CAYTVV010000009.1:0-10919 GCA_964441875.1 uncultured Desulfurivibrio sp. | reverse complement strand
GCTCTTCGGCCACGACCTCTTCGATCATGTCCTCGTCGAGAACCTCAACCTCTTCGGTGAGCCCATCCTCTGCTAGCCCGCCTTCTTCTGCGCTCAGGCCCTCGCCAGGGGGCGCCTCTTCTGCAAGCACCTCCTCCAGTTCATCGGCTTCGAGGATTTCCACCTCCTCTTCAAGGAGTTCGGTATCCGCAGGCTCTTCGGCCACGACCTCTTCGATCATGTCCTCGTCGAGAACCTCAACCTCTTCCGTGAGTCCATCCTCTGTCGGCCCGCCTTCTTCCGCGCCCAGGCCCTCGTCAGGGGGCGCCTCTTCCGCAAGCACCTCCTCCAGTTCATCGGCCTCGAGGATTTCCACCTCCTCGTCAAGGAGTTCGATGTCATCGGACTCTTTAGCTACGACTTCTTCGATGGCGTCCTCGTCGAGAACCTCAACCTCCTCCGTGAGCCCATCCTCTGCCGGTCCGCCTTCCTCGCCGCCTAAGCCTTCGCCAAGGGGCGCTTCTCCCTCAAGCACCTCCTCCAGTTCATCGGCCTCGAGGATTTCCACCTCCTCGTCAAGAACCTCAACCTCCTCCGTAAACTCATCCTCTGCCAGCCCGCCTTCTTCGCCGCCCAGGCCTTCGCCAGGGGTGCCTCCCCCCGGCCCCGCAGTCTCGGCGGTGCTTTCTTTCGGGCCTGTCTCCGGTTCAAGACCGGCTATCTTGCGTAATTTTTTTTGCGTTTCCTCGAATTCCGCCAGGAGATCTTTGACCTCCTCGGTGTCCTGATTCTTGATGTTTTCGGAAAAGAACTGTTTGAAGGCTGCGAACATGTCGTGCAGCAGATGCGGGGAGTTTGGCGAAATCCCCATCTGTTTGAGGAGATCATCTTTGCGTTCTTCGGAAACAATGAAGACATTGTCCCGGCCCAAAATGATACCGGCTTGATTTTTCCCAGCCTTGTCGAGGTCCTTGAGGGATTTGTTGAGTGCGGACTTGAGTGAACTGAAATTTTTCTTTTTGGCTTTGAGTTCGTCGCCCTTGCAAGGTCCCCAAATTTTGTGGACGATCTCGTCGGTGGGGATGCTGGTGATGGACTGCAAAGAAAGCTCGTCAACGAAATATGAGCGGATAACCTTTGCCAGCTCCGCCTTGAGGGTCCCCGGTTTCAGCTCCAGGTTGTCAAAGGTTTCATCGATGCCTTGGAGAGTGAACAGGGAAGGCATGGGGGCTCCGGTTCAAAGGGTTGGATAGCTGCGGAAAGACTGAACGCCGGCTTTTCTTGGTGTGGCGACTTCTTCTCAAAGCCATCATAATTCATTGTGTAAAATCGTTGCAGATTATATGCTATTTTTCGTGAAGGAAATGGAATTCCTTCACTGTTTTTTTGTGTGACAAGGCCTTTTTATCGTTGGAAAATTCGTGGGGAGAGAGCTGCATGGCAAAGCCCGTAGTCATTGTCGAGGTGGCGGCCAAGGCCAAAACCTTGGAAGATCAGCTTGGTGGAGAAGTGGAAACCATTCTGGTGCAGGCGGCTCCGGCCAAGGCGACCTATGTCCTTCCCCAGGACCATATGCATCGGGAAAAGCCGCATTTCGATTTTGCCCCGGAGGCCAAGGAAAAAATGTTTTTGGACAGGCTTCGGGCCTGTCAGGGCCGGGAAATATATCTTGCCCTTGATGGCGATTGGCGGGGGGAGTTTTGGGCCTGGCTGATCAGCGGCTATTGGGCCACGGTCGCCCCCGGCAGTAAACAGCCTCAAAGGCTCGGGTTGACGGGTCTTGCCGGAGAGGCGCTCCAGGGCTCCTTTCGGCGGGTGGAGCCGGTCAGCGATGAGAAGGGCGCGGCGACCTATGTCAAGATGTTGTTCGAGTCCTCTCTGGGGAGGCACCTGCAACGTCTCTTGGGCAGCCGCACCGGTCCCAATGGCCTCCCGCTTACTTATCCGAGTCTCACCACTATTTTTTTGCTGGCAGAGAGGGAAACCGAGATTCGGATGTACACTCCGATCGCCAGATGGAAAGTAAAGGTCAAGATCAGCAGTGAGGCTGGGGACTATATTCTCAGTCTGCATGAGGCCTACGGGGTTACGGACGACGGATTTTTGCGCAACGAAAAAGAGGTGCATACCGCCATCAACCTGTTTAACAATGCCTCGTTTCAGGTCCGCGAAGTGGTGGGTTCTCCCCTTGCCGTTGCTCCGCCGGAGCCGTATCGTTTCATGGAACTGCTGCGGGACGCGGTTGCGCAGGGGGGCCTTTCGCCGCTGGCGGCAATGACCGCGATCCGCAATCTCTATTACGGCATGCAGGTGGATGGCCGTTGGTTGGGGCTGGTCACCGCCTTTCTCCCCCCGGTGATGGAGCAGGATGCCTCTGTCGCCTTGTTTGCCAAGATCAGGGAACAGGTCGGCAAAAGGCTGGGCGCGGCTTGTCTAGGGCCGGAAACCAGTCCGGAAAATACCAGGGGTCTGATCCTGCCCACCGAGCCTGCCCTTGGCCCGGAAGAGCTTTCCGGGAAACTGGGGGCGGCCGAAGACAAAATCTACCGGCTGGTCTGGGCTAGAGCCTTGGCAAGCCAGATGAAAGAGGCGCAAGGGGAGCTGCTTGCGGTGACGGTGGAGGCCGGGGAAGACTGCATCTTTCAGGGCAGCACCAAGGTTTTGTCTGATAAGGGGTTTCTTGCCATCTATCCCGGCTGTCAGGAGCATGAACTTCTGGCGCCCCCCTCTCCGTTGGCCGGGGTGAAACCTGGGCAGCCGCTGCGCTGTGTGCAGATCATCCCGGAAAAAAATACCGGCCTTCCTCCCGAATATTACAGCTTTGAGGGCTTGGCCGCCGATCTTGCCGATTTCGCCTTGGAAATCGACCCTATGACCGTGGCCATGCTCCAGCAGATGCTTGACAACAATTATCTCCGAATGATGCCGGACGGGTCTTTCCGCTGCGCCGAGAACACCATCAAGCTTGTCAGTGTTATGAATCGCGCCTTTCCGACCATGAAGGGGATTCAGCTTTCCGCCTATCTGGCCCAGACCATCGAGGAGGCGGTGAGCGGCAGAAAACTCCTGACCTTCGCCCTGCAACAGTTTGATCAGACCATGATGATGCGGGGTGAGGTGTTGGTGAAAATGGCGGTGCCGGTTGCCGCCCAGAAGCGGGGCATCAGTTCGCGCAGTGTTATCAGGCTGCCGGAAGAAGGGGTGCCCGCAACGGTCCAGGCAGAGAAAGGGGAGCGGGATGTTCCCGTTTCGGAGCCGCCTGTGGCGGCAGGGGCGGCTGCGCCGCCGCCGGAAACGGGGATGGAGGAGGTAGCTGCCCCGACACCAGCAGTCGAGCCCCCAGCGGAGGAGGCCGCGCAGGCCTTGTCGGCGCAAGGGGATGATTCTACAAGCGGCGTAGTGGAAACGGCGGCGGAGAGCAAACGGGAAAAGGTCGATTCCGGCAAGGAGGAGGACCGGGAACCCATTGCCCTGGATGAAGCGGCGGCGGAACAGGTTGCCTCGCCGGAGCTTGCCGCAGCCACGGAAAAGATGTTTGCCGAGGCCGCGACCACCATGGAAGAGCCGGCAACTCCGGCGGCAAAGGAGCTTTCTCCTGCGGTGGAATCAGGACCAGTTGCGGCGGAGCCGGTTAAGGCATGTCCCGACTGCGGCAGGGTATTGTTGCTGAAGGAAGATCGTTTTGGCAAGTACTGGTACTGTTCGGGGCATCCCGAATGCCGGTATTCTGCTTCCTACGAAAAGGACGGCGGGGCGGGGCTGCTCTGTCCGGTGTGCCGAACCGGCACCGTGGTGACCAAGCATACGCCGACTGGGAAGATTTTTTATGTTTGTCCCGAGCAGGATTGTGAATTCATGGCCTGGTCCAAGCCCCACGCCATTGCCTGCCAGGTGTGCGATTCGCCGTTTTTGGTGGAAAAAAAGAATCTTGATGGCCGACTCTCCCTGCGCTGCCCCAGGGCGGGATGCACCTATACCCGTAATTTGTCCGGGTCAGGCGGTGCGGAGCAGGGGCCTGCTGTCGGCGCGCCTCTGAAAAAGAGGGTGCTGGTGCGTCGCGTTGCTCCCGGAAGCGGGGGTGCTGGCGGGGCGACGAAAAAGGTCCGTATCGTCAGGAGGAAGAAGTAAAAAAACAGCAGCCGGCAGCTTGCAGCTATCAGTTTGCCGCCGGGATGTTACTTGAGGATGGTCTCCATGTAGGCCAGTATCTCTTCGGCCAGGGTCGGATTGTCAAGCAACAGGGAAAGCTCATGGTTGTACTTGAGGGCCGACTGGGTCAGGTTGTGGCTTCCCACCAGACAGTAGCGTCGATCAATGACCGCCAGCTTGGCATGGGTGGTCCGATCCGGCGAGTCGAAAAAAACCGCGACCCCGCCTTTTCTTAAGGCTTGCGCCGTTTCCTGGTTCGCCTGGCTGAGGGCCGGGTCATGGTCGGAATATTCCAGGATAACCCGCACCGCCACTCCCCGTTGTTTGGCCGCCACCAGGTCTTTCACAAGCCCTGCCGGTTGGTTGTCTCTGGCCGGGCTTGTCTTAAAAAGAAACATGGTGAGATCAATGCGCTGGGTCGCGCCTTTGATCAGCGTGGCCAAAGTGTCGCCATAGGCCGCATCTGCCAGAGCCCGAACCGTGCTGGGTTGGGTTGTGACTTTTGCCGCAGGCACGAGGGTGGTCGCCAGAGCCGGGCCTGCGGCAAGCAGAGAGAGAAGGAGGACGGCCGCCAAGGGTATTGAGCGGGCGATCATCCTCCACGGTGGAATATTTGAAGAAATCAGCTGGGCCACCAGGCCACGCCCATCCGGCGGATGAGGTTGAAGCCGCCGCCCAGAACCAGGTTGTTGGCAAGGCCCACATGGTCCAGGAATATCTGGATCTCGGAAGAGCGGGTGCCTGCGTCGCAGATGATGAGCATGGTTTTGTTCTTGGGCAGTTCCTGATGGCGGTCCCGGATTTCAATGTAGGGGACGGAAAGCCATTTTTCCTTGCCGTATTTTTCGACAAAGGCCCCGGCTTCGTTGGGGTGGCGGAGATCCAGGGCCACCCAGTCCGGCTGGCCGCTAAAATCGTCCATCCAGCCCAGAAACTCCCTGGTGCTCACATAGCGCAGGCGTCCGGCACACAGGTTGTCGGCCACGTTGGCCGTGGCGTTTAAGGCGTCGAGGGCCGTGGCAAAGGGCGGGGCGTAGGCCATTTCCATCTGGCTGATGTCATCGATGGTGCCTCCCTGGCCGATGATCCCGGCGGCCGCGTCGATCCGGGCTAGCACCGCGTCGCTCATGGGGCCGAAGCCTTGGCAGCCGAGAACCTTGCGGGTCTTGGTGTCAAAGATGATCCGGAGCGGGATCACGGCCTGGCTGGGGAAAAAATGAGCCCGGTCGGACTGGGCCGTGGTCACGGCGGCGGCGGCAAAGCCCTCGGCCAGGGCCGCGTCCAGGGAAAGGCCGGTGGCGGCGATACTGCGCTCAAAGGCCTTCATGACGAAACTGCCGATCCAGCCCTTGTATTTGGTGGGGATACCAGCGATGTTGTCCCCCACAATTCGGCCCTCGCGATTGGCCAATGAGCCCATGGGGGCGATGCCGCCTTTGCCGGTGATGCTATTTTTTACCTCGATGCAGTCCCCGGCCGCATAGATGTTCGGGTCCGAGGTCTGCATCCTCTCGTTGACCACGATGTTGCCCATGGCTGAGACGAGCAGTCCGGCGGCCTGGGCCAGTTCGCTTCGTGCCCGAACCCCCACGGCCATCACGACCAGATCCGCCTCCAGGGTCCGTTTTGGAGTGACCACCCGGCAGACCTTGCCGTCTTTCCCTTCGATGGCTGTGGCTCCCTCGCCGGTGAACACCGTCACTCCGCTTTCCTGAAGATGCGTCTCCAGCATGCGGGCGAAATCCCAGTCAACCAGGCGGGGCATAATCTGGGGCATGAACTCGAGGATGGTGGTTTCGATTCCCCACAGGTCGGTGAAGGCCTCGGCCATCTCAATGCCGATGGCGCCGCCGCCGATGACTACTGCCCGGCTCACCTCACCCCTGGTAACCCGTTCCTTGATGGCAATGGCCTTGTGCAGGTCGCTGATGGTGAAGACCCCGTCGAGATCCGCGCCGGGAATGGGCAGGACGTTGGGCCGGGCGCCGGTGGCAAGGACCAGATTGTCGTAGGGGATGGACTCCTGTGCGCCGGAGGTGAGATCCTCAACGAGCACGAGTTTTTCCTTGCGGTCGATGGCCAGGACCAGGGTGTTGGTTCGGGCCGTGACCCCCTTGGCCTTGAGAAAGAAGGCTTCGTCCCGGGTCATGTGGAAGCTGGTGTTGCGCAGCTCTTTTTCATCGGAGACATCGCCGGAAACATAGTAGGGGATGCCGCAGCCTCCGTAGGAGATCAGGCTGTCCTGATCGATGATGGTCACCTCGGCATCGGGCAGCAGGCGTTTTACCCGGCAGGCGGATTTCGGTCCGGCGGCAACCCCGCCGATGATTACGATTTTTTTCCCCATGGCAACAGTCCTTATTATGAAAAATGAGTATCAATACGATGTCGTCCGAATGCGCGATAGCCTATCGCGATTGAGGCCTTCTGTCAAACCTTTCGACTGGCTGTTTAAATGTTTTCTTTTTTACTTAATTTCCAGCTTGACACCCGGTTTTTCCTTGTTTATTGTGGGCATATGCACAGAATAGGGTTGTGGGTGTATGCCCGCAATTTCACGGAAATCAGGAAGAATGCAAGGAGCGAGTCATGCAGCAGGAAGATCTGTACGTTGCGGAGACCAGCAAGTCCCCGGCCAATTTTGCCCTGGATTTTGACCGGGTCGCCGGGAAATACGGCTTTATCATTAATAACGCCGAGACCATGGATATGGGCAAAACCTTTCGGGCGCACGGGGCTGAGGCTGGAGCGGATTTCGATCTCCACATGATCCAGATCTGCAAGCCGGAAAAGGCGGCAAAAAGTCTGGCTGCCAACCCGGAACGTGCGGTCCTGATGCCCAAGTTCGTCATGGCCTTTTCCAAGGGCGGCACGACCCAGCTGCGATTTTTAAGTTACAACGGCGGGGACATCGGCGCGGTAATCGACGATGAGGTTTTTCCCGGTTCGTTGGCCGAATCCTTTCAGAAGATTCGCGAGATGATTGACGAGGCGCGATAAGCGGCAACGGTGCGGTTTTTTTTAATTTGAGACGGCGAGGAGCATCCCATGTGGAATTTTTTAATCAAGATCAACAAGCGGCTGGTGGTGGTGATTCCGGCCATGATGGCGGCGGGCTATCTGTTCGGGCTCGGCGTTGCCCCCGCATCCTTAAGCACTCTCAAGGCACTGATCCTGCCCTTCACCTTTCTCATGGTCTACCCCATGATGGTGACCCTGAACATCAAGGCCTTGCAGGACGGGATCAAGAATGTCCGCTTGCAGCTTTCCGCCCAGTGCATCAACTTTTTCGTGGTCCCCTTTGTCGCTTACGGCCTGGGGCTGGTTTTCTTTCAGGACCAGCCGTACATGGCCCTGGGGTTGCTCCTTGCCTCTCTGCTCCCCACCAGCGGCATGACCATCTCCTGGACCGGCTTTGCCAAGGGCAATCTTGCCGCCGCCGTCAACATGACCGTCATCGGCCTTACCCTGGGCTCGCTGGCCACCCCTTTTTATGTGCAGGCGCTCATGGGCGCCAAGGTGGATGTTGATCTGATGCTGGTGGTCAAACAGATCGTGATCATCGTTTTTCTGCCCATGCTTCTCGGCTATCTCACCCGGCAGGCATTTTTGCAGAAATATGGGCCGCAGGAATTCAAGAACACCTGGGCGCCCCGTTTCCCTTCCCTGTCCACGGTGGGGGTGTTGGGCATCGTTTTTGTGGCCATTGCCCTGAAAGCCAAGGGAATCTCTGAAAATCCGGCCATCCTCGGCGGAATCTTGGCGCCGCTGCTCATCATGTATGGCTTGAATTTCGGTCTGAGCACCGTGGTCGGCAGAATGTTTTTTAAGCGCGGCGACGCCATCGCCTTGGTGTACGGCACGGTGATGCGGAACCTTTCCATCGCCCTGGCCATCGCCGTCAATGCCTTCGGGACCAAGGGCGCGGATGCCGCCCTGGTTATCGCAGTAGCCTATATTATTCAGGTACAGTCTGCGGCCTGGTATGTGAAGTTCAGCGACAGGATTTTCGGACCCGCACCCAGCGCAGAGTAAAAGAACGCACAAAAAAATCAAACACATTGCAAGACGGAAAGGAGAAATATCATGGGCAAGAAACGGATAGCTGTTCCTTCAAACAACCCTGGCGGATTAGAAGGGGGACGTTCCGAGCACTTCGGGCATTGTGACCTGTTTACCCTGGTCGATTTGGAAAACGGCAAGGTGGTGGGGGTGAATACGGTTGCCAGTGTCGCGCATGGTGCAGGCGGCTGTATGGAGCCGGTGGGCATGCTGAAAGAACAGGGCGTGCACGCCATTCTTGTGGCGGGGATGGGCGCGCGACCGTTACAGGGCTTCGCCCAGGTGGGCATTGAGGTCTACTTTGCCGCCCGGCATGCCTTTGCCACGGTTGCCGAGGTGGTCTCTGGAATGCTCGAAAACCAGCTGATCCTGATGGAGCCCACCCAGGCTTGTAAAGGGGGCGGCAACTGTCACGGCGAGGGGCACTGAACTCACCCCTCGATTTCTTCCTGGGGCGCGGGGCTGTCTTCGATGATGAGGGCAGCGCCCTCCACCAGCGCCTGGGCTACCTTGCGCCGGGCCGTGGTCAGAATTCTCTGCACTGTTCCCCGTGATATTCCCATGCTGCCTCCGGCCTGCTCCTGGGTCAAGCCCAGTAAGTCGCAAAGCCGCAAGGATTCCAGTTCATCCTGAAGAAGAGGGATGTGCTGCAATTCCGCAAGAGGGATCCGGGTGGGTTTGAAGGCCTTGCCGCATCTGGAGCCTTCGCAATGGCGTATTTTCTTTGGTCTCGGCACAGGATTCCTTACGGGTAAGCCATTGTAACAACATAAACCTTGACGTCGTCTGTATAACAAGAGCGGCTTGGTTTTAAGGAGTGGTTTCACTGTACAGGAAAAAAAAGAGGAGATAAACACCTTCGTGCGCTTGCCGGTTCAGGAGAAAAAAATCGCAGCAAAAGGTGATGGCGCCGGCGCTGGATTGTCTTCGGAAATCAGACCGGCAAGCCCCGTGTGGCAAGGGAAAAGAACAAGGAGACCGGCGGGGAAAAACAGGTGCTGAAAGCATGTCATTTTTTATTGACAAAGAGTGCGGCACTGGCTATGGTCCTCTGACTGAATCACTGTTCACATTGTTGCATGTAGTCACAATCGCCCTGCCTCGAAAGCCCCTCCTGTGCTGCGAGTGGGAAATACCGGTGCGGGGCGAACTGTTTATTTATTGGAAACCTATTAATTTACCTTAGTAAGGGAGGAATCGACAATGCCGAAGCACGATACGCCTTTGTTGGACGAGCTCGAAAAAGGCCCATGGCCGAGTTTCGTCACTGACCTGAAGCGTCAGGCAGAGAAAAAACCCGAATGTTTTGATATTCTGGGTCAGCTTGAGCTGTCTTTCAGAGACAAGATTACCCATTGGAAACACGGCGGCATCGTTGGTGTTTTCGGTTACGGCGGCGGTATCGTTGGCCGTTATTCGGACGTGCCGGACAGATTCCCCGGCGTGGCCCATTTCCACACCGTACGTTTGAACCAGCCTTCCAGTAAGTTTTACAGCGCCGCGAAACTTCGCGACATCTGTAACCTCTGGGAGAAATACGGTTCCGGTATGACCAACATGCACGGTTCCACCGGCGACTTGGTTCTGCTCGGCACCACCACCCCGAACCTGGAGCCCCTGTTCTACGATCTGACCCACGATCTGAACCAGGATCTTGGCGGTTCCGGCTCCAACCTGCGTACCCCTGAGTGCTGCTTGGGCCGTGCGCGTTGCGAGTGGGGTTGCTACGATACCCAGGATCTCTGCCACAGTCTGACCATGCATTACCAGGACGAGATCCATCGTCCGGCTTTCCCCTACAAGTTCAAATTCAAGTTCTCCGGTTGTCCCAACGACTGCGTTGCCGCCATCGCCCGTTCCGACTTTGCTGTTATCGGCACCTGGCGTGATGACATCCGCATCGATCAGGCTGCGGTTAAGGGCTACATCAAGGGCGAGTTTGCTCCCAACGCTGGTGCACATTCCGGCAAGGACTGGGGCAAGTTCGACATCAAGGCCGAGGTTCTTGACCTCTGCCCCACCGGCTGTATGTGGATGGAAGGCGATAGCCTCAAGATCGACAACTCCGAATGCACCCGCTGCATGCATTGCCTCAACGTAATGCCCCGCGCACTGCGTCCCGGCCTCAAGCAGGGTGCAACCATCTGTGTCGGCGCCAAGGCCCCGATTCTTGACGGCGCTCAGTTCGCCACCATGACCATCCCCTTCCTCGAGATCAACAAGGATACCGAGTACGCAGAGGTTATCGAAGTTATCGAGAAGATCTGGGATTGGTGGATGGAAGTCGGCAAAAACCGCGAGCGCGTTGGTGAGACCATCATGCGTATCGGTCTGCCTACCTTCCTGAAGGTCATGGATGTTACGCCTGTGCCGCAGCATGTGAAAGAGCCCCGCTCCAACCCCTATGTATTCTGGCAGGAAGACGAGGTTGAAGGCGGCTTTGAGCGTGATGTTGTTGAATTCCGTAAGCGTAACGCCCAGTAAGGTGCGTGCTGTTTTGATACTACATTGAACTTATCTGATTTCACGATATAAGGAGGAATTATCATGGGTTACGATCCAGCGAATCCGATGGCCGACAGAATCACAGACATCGGTCCGCCACATTACGAGCAGTTTTTTCCGCCGGTAGTCAAAAAGAACTACGGCAAATGGCTGTACCACGAGATCATTCAGCCCGGCGTTTTGATGCACAAGGGCGAGAGCGGCGACGAGTGCTACACCGTCCG
>CAYTVV010000008.1:0-54614 GCA_964441875.1 uncultured Desulfurivibrio sp. | reverse complement strand
CCTTTGCCGTGAACTTCGGGGTGGCGCCCCTTCTTTTTCTCCAGGTGCTCTACGGGCATTTCATCTATACCAGCTCCATCCTCATGGGGGTCTACTGGCTCTCCATCGTCGGCCTGCTCATTCTCGCCTATTACAGCGCCTACCTCTATAAGATGGCTGGCGGCCTGCCAGGGGCCACGCGGAAGCGGGCACTGGCCACAAGCCTCCTGCTCCTGCTAGCAATCGCCTTTTTCTTTGTCAACAATATAACCCTGATGCAGAACCCGCAGATCTGGAGCGCCTATTTCCATCGACCAGACGGCACCTTCTTAAACCTTGCCGATCCGACCCTGCTCCCCCGCTATCTCCATTTTGTCGTAGCCTCCGTGGCTGTCGGCGGTCTTTTTCTGGCGATCCTCGCCTTTTTTCAACAAAAGAAGAGCGTGCCCGAAGCCGCAAAACGCCTGAGCATAGGGATGAAATGGTTTACCTACGCCACGGTGGTTGAAATCGGCATCGGCATCCCCTTCCTTTTTTCCCTGCCCAAAAACGTACACCGGATGTTTATCGGTGGCGCGATTCTACACACCAGCCTTTTCATCGCTGCCATGATTGCGGCCTCTTGCAGTCTCTACTATGGCGCCAAGGAGCGGGTCTGGCCGACCACCGCCGCCCTGGCCGCAACCGTCTTTTTCATGGTGCTGGTGCGGGATTTGGCCAGACAGGCCTATCTGACCAAATACTTCCACCCCGCCGACCTGCAAATCGTGCCGCAGTGGTCGCCGATGTTTCTTTTTGTGGCCATCCTGGTGCTCGGCCTTGCGGTGGTTATTTACATGCTCCGACTCGCGGCCCGGGTGCCCGAGGAGGTGCGCTGATGAATTATCCGGTCTGGCAGTTGGATTTTTCCGGCGGCGGCCTGCTCATCGTCCTGATCGCCATCCTCCATGTGTACATCTCCCATTTCGCCATCGGCGGCGGCCTCTTTCTCGTGCTCACCGAGATGAAGGGCTACCGGGAAGGCTCGCAGCCCATTCTCGACTACACCCGAAAACACACCCTGTTTTTCTTGCTCCTCACCCTGGTGTTGGGCGCCATCACCGGGGTGGGCATCTGGTTCACCATCGCCCTCATCGCCCCGGCCGCCACCTCCATCCTCATCCACAACTTTGTTTTCGCCTGGGCCATTGAATGGGTTTTCTTTCTCGTAGAGATCGTTTCCATCCTCATCTATTATCAGACCTTCGGCCGCATGGAGCGGCGCAGCCATCTGATCATCGGCTGGCTCTATTTCATCTTTGCCTGGCTCTCCCTCTTTGCCATCAACGGGATCATCGGTTTCATGCTCACCCCTGGCGAATGGTTGCGCACTCACAACTTCTGGGACGGCATCTTCAATTCCACCTTCTGGCCGGCCCTTTCTTTTCGAACCTTCCTCTGCCTGATGCTGGCTGGACTGTATGGTTTCCTCACCTCCACTGCCATCAAGGAAGAAGCCTTTCGCCTGCGCATGGTCCGCTACTGCGCCACCTGGCTCCTTGCCCCCTTCCTGCTGTTCCTGGCCTCGGCCTGGTGGTATGTCCAGAGCCTGCCCGAGCCGCAACGGGCCTGGATTGCAAACTTCAGCCCGGAGCTGGCCCCTTTTCTCACCGTCTTTCTCTGGGGCTCCCTGCTTCTTTTCCTCGGCGGCCTTATCATGGTGATCCGCCTGCCGCAAACAGCCACGCGCTCCCTGGCCGTGATCCTTTTGCTTCTGGGCATCACCTACATGGGCGCCTTTGAATACATCCGGGAAGGCAGCCGTCGGCCCTTTATCCTGTACGGTCACATCTACGCCAATTCCATTCTGGCAAAGGATCTCGATGCGGTCCAAGCCAAGGGCATCCTGGCCTCGGCCAAATGGGTCAGCAAGGAAATCACCGAGAAAAACCGGCTGGTGGTTGGCCGGCAGCTCTTCAATATCATGTGCTCACCCTGCCATTCCGTGGGCGGCCCCATGCGGGATATCAAGAAGATGAGCGCCAAGTACGAATCGGTCTATGCCATGGAAGCCGAAATAAGCGGCCAGGGCACGCTGATCCGCTGCATGCCGCCCTTCCCCGGCAACAACCAGGAACGCCACGCCCTGGCTTCCTTTATTGTTGATGGGCTGCGCGGCAGGAAGGAAGCGGCTGCTGCTCCGACGCTCAACGCACCCCCGCTTGCCCCCCTGCCCTTTGACCCGGAACAGAGCGGCTACGTCCTCCTTGCCTGGAACAATCTCGGCATGCACAGCATCAGCGATGCGGACGGCTCGTTCAGCCTCATGCCCCCGGCAAACGATCTCTTTGCCCAGCTCATCAGGCGCGGGCCAACCCCGGAGGTGGTCACCGAGGGCGTGGTTCTTTCTTTCCGGGTAGGGCCGGGCTTTGAAAAACCCGCCCGGCAAGTGGATTTCTGGAAATCGCCTTCCCTGTTCGGCATCAGCCTGCCCGACAATATAGGCCTTTCCGGCCAGGGGCTTTCCGGCGCCATGCTGCTTAAAAAAGAGGGCAAGGCCTTTATTGCGAAAAACGTTCCGGTGGTCCCCTATCCCGCCCAGGGGGGCTACCATCCCTACCCGAGCTTTACCATTGAGGCACGGGACAAGGCCAGCAACACCCTTCTCGCCACCACCCGCATGGTGGCCCCGGTTGCAACCGAGATGGGCTGCAAGACCTGCCATGGCGGGGGCTGGCGCAAGGACCAAGCTGGAATCTCTGCCGCCACGGCGCAAGACATCCTGAGCATGCATGACCGGTTCAGCAAAACCAATCTGCTGGCCCTGGCCAAGGCGGGCAAGCCCGTCCTCTGCCAACGCTGCCACCCGGACCCGATGCTGAGCGCCCCCGGCAAAGCCGGACTGCTCAACCTCTCCGCCTCCATCCACGGCTTCCATGCCAACTTCCTGGGCGGACGAGGCGCCGAGGCCTGCGCTCTTTGCCACCCAAGCAGCCCGCAGGGCGCCACCCGTTTCCTCCGCGGCGTCCACCACGAGGCTGGGCTTGACTGCACCAACTGCCACGGCGCTTTGGAAGACCACGCCCTGGCCCTGCTTTTGGCCGAAAAAAACGCGGGCAAACCCGGAGCGGCCCGGCTGATGCAGCACCTCAAACCACGGCTGGCGGCAGGCCTTGCCGGAATCCAACCCCGCACCCCCTGGGTGCAGCAACCGGATTGCCTTACCTGCCACGTAAATTTTGCCCCGCCCGAGGCCGACAGCGCCTTTAACACTTGGACCACCGGGGCCGACGCCCTGTACCGCAACCGGCACGATGATTCGGGCAGCATCCATTGCGCCGCCTGCCACGGCAGCCCCCATGCCGAGTATCCCGCCAGCAACCCCTACGAAAAGGAGCGGGACAACTTCGGCCCCCGGCAGTATCAGGGCAATCCCTACCCTCTGGGTGCCAACCGCAACTGCAAGGTCTGCCATACCATTACTATGAATACGGACCTGCACCACCCCAACTCCCTGGGCATGATGCGCAACACCCGGGAGTAACAAGAACCGGTTTTCCCGGCGCCCCACTTCCATTATAAAGGAGTGGGGCGCCGCCATTCTGATCGCATTGCTCCCGTCGCCTCCCCGAACCAAGACCGAAAAGCCCCACCCCGTCTTGATCCCGCACAGAGCACAACCCCGGCCGAAAAGTTTGGGTTGTATAATTTTATTCTACAACCTAAAAAAGATATTGACTTCTTAACCACGGCTTTTTATTATTGCACCTCATCAGCAGCAATCGCCACACCGCACCTTGGAGAACACGCATGCCAACAGTTCCACTCCGCCAAATGCAGAAAGACCAGTCCGGCACCATTACCGCGGTCAAGGTCGGCGGTGAGCTTGGCCGACGCATCCGCGACATGGGCATGGTCCCCGGCACCCGCATCACCATCATGGGCCGGGCGCCCCTCTTCGATCCGGTGGCAATCAGAATCATGGGCGGCACCCTGACCCTGCGCAACAGCGAAGCAGACTATATCGAAGTGAAAATCGCCTGATTTCCCCATAAGGAACCCGATCATGTCAACACCCATCACCATCGCCCTGGCCGGCAACCCCAACGCGGGCAAGACCACCCTGTTCAACACCCTGACCGGCGCCCGCCAGCATGTGGGCAACTACCCCGGCGTCACCGTGGAGAAAAAGGCCGGGGCCTACACCTTTCCCAGCGGCGAAGAGGCCACGATCGTCGATCTGCCCGGCACCTACTCCCTCACCGCCTATTCGGTGGAAGAGGTGGTGGCCCGCGATTATCTGGTGCAGGAAAAGCCCGATGTGGTCGTCAATATCACCGACGCCTCCAACCTGGAGCGCAATCTCTATCTTTCCACCCAGTTTCTCGAACTTGGCGTGCCCATGATCATCGCCCTCAACATGATCGATGTGGCCCAGGATCGCGGGATCAGCCTCGATGCCCAAAAGCTCTCCGCCCTGCTCAAGGTGCCGGTTATCCCCATCATTGCCCGCTCCGGCAAAGGCACGGCCGAGCTGATGGCCGCAGCCCTGGATCTGGCCCAGAAAAACGCCCCCTGGGACCCCCTGTATATCTCTTACGGAGAAGACGTGGACCTCGCCCTACAGACCATGGCGCAACGCATCACCACCGCCGGGTTCATGACCGACAGCTATGCCCCGCGCTGGCTGGCGCTCAAATACCTGGAGGGCGACAGCCAGATCCGGGACAAAGGCCGCAGAGCCGACCCGGTGGTTGACGGGGAACTCCAGGAGATCGTGGCCCAGGTCGGCGAGCATCTGCAAAAAACCATGGAAACCTACCCCGAGGCCATCATTGCCGATCACCGCTACGGCTACATCAAATCCGTGCTCCGCCAGGAGGTGATCACCCATAAATTCGACATCGACCGGCTCCATGCCTCGGACCGGATCGACAAGGTCCTGACCAACCGATTTATGGGACCGCTCATCATGCTGGCCGTGCTGCTGGGCCTTTACAAATTCACCTTCACCTATAGCCAACTACCAGTCGCCTGGTTTGCCGCATTTTTCGGCTGGCTGAGCGCCAACCTGAACACCCTGCTGCCGGACGGCCACCTCAAATCCATGCTCATCTCCGGGGTCATCGACGGGATGGGCGGGGTGCTCGGCTTTGTGCCGCTGATCATGTTCATGTTTTTCGGCATCGCCATCCTTGAGGACTCCGGCTACCTGGCCAGGGTCGCCTTCATGATGGATCGAGTCTTCCGCATCTTCGGGCTGCATGGGAGTTCGGTCATGGCCTACATCGTTTCCGGCGGCATTGCCGGGGGCTGCGCCGTGCCCGGCGTCATGGCCGCCCGCACGCTGCGCTCCCCCCGCGAGCGGCTGGCCACCCTGCTCACCGTTTCCTTCATGAACTGCGGGGCCAAGCTGCCGGTGCTCGCCCTGCTCACCGCCACCTTCTTTTCCCGCAGCCAGGCCCAGCTCATGTTCCTTCTGACCCTGCTGGCCTGGGTCGTGGCGCTCACCGCCGCAAAAATCCTGCGCCTCACCGTATTGCGCGGCGAATCCACCCCCTTTGTCATGGAGCTGCCGCCCTACCGCTTCCCCACCTTCCGGGGCCTGCTCATCCATACCTGGGAAAGGACCTGGCAGTATATCAAGAAGGCGGGCACCACCATCCTGGCCATCTCCATCCTGATCTGGACCATGATGACCTTCCCCGGCCTCCCACAATCGGAAGAGCAAAACTTCGCCCAGCAGCGTCAGGAAGTAACTGCCTCTGCCGCCCAGACCCCGGATGACCAGCAGCTCAAAGAACAGCTGGCCGCCATCGACACAGCCCAGGCCGGCAGCGCCCTGCGCCACTCCCTGGCCGGCCGGATCGGCACGGCCATGGAAACAGTGAGCTGGCTGCCCGGCTTTGACTGGCGGACCAACATCGCCCTGGTCGGCGGTTTTGCGGCCAAGGAGGTCATCGTCACCACCCTGGGCACGGCCTACTCCCTGGGCCAGACCGACCCGGAGAACAACGCCACCCTTTCCGAGACCCTGGCAAAAGACCCGCACTGGAACCCGGTGGTGGCCCTGGCCCTCATTGTCTTTGTCATGTTTTACGCACCCTGTTTTGTCACGGTGGTGTGCATCTCCAAGGAATCCGGCTCCTGGAAATGGGGGCTGTTTTCCATCTGTTTCAACACCGCCTTCGCCTTTTTGCTGGCCACCCTGGTCTATCAGGGCGGGCGGCTGCTGGGATTTGCCGGATAAAACCAACCTCAACCAAGGAGACCCACCATGTGGCAGAGCATCATCATCCTTTTGATCATCGTAGCCTGCATGTTTTTCATCGGCCGCCGCATCCGCAGCCAACTTGGCGGGAGCAAAACCGGCTGCGGCTGCTCGTGCAGCGGCTGCGATGATAAATCCGCAAAAACAGAGAATTGCGAGACAAAGACCACACGCACCTTGCATTAACTCCATAAATGGTCTATATCGGCTATACCTATCCAAACCTATAGTCGCGAGGGCCAGCTTTCCCATGGATATTCATCGTCTCGAGGTCTTTTGCAAGGTCGTTGAGCTGAAGAGCTTTACCAAGGCCGCGGAGGCCAGTTTTCTTTCCCAGCCCACGGTGAGCGAACATATCCGCAGCCTGGAAGAAATCCTCGGGGAACGGCTGGTGGACCGTCTGGGCCGCGAAGCGCTGCCCACCCAAGCAGGACAGATTCTTTACAAATACGCCAAAAAAATCACCCGCCTCCGCCAGGAAACCATGCAGGCCATGGCCAGTTACCGCGGCGAAATGGCCGGGCATCTCGCCCTCGGGGCCAGCACCATCCCCGGCGCCTATGTCCTGCCGCAACGGATCGGCGCTTTCAAAAAACTCCATCCCGCCATCCAGATCACCCTCTCCATCGGCAACTCGCGTACGGTGGCGGACGGCGTCCTGGCCGGCAACACCGAATTCGGCGTGGTCGGCGCCCGCTGGAGCGACCCGGCCCTGGAGTGGATCGAGATCCTTGAAGATGAACTGGTCCTGGCCGTGTATCCCGCCCATCCTTTTGCCAAGGAAAAAGCGGTGACGCCCGCCCGACTGCTCGACGAGCCGATGATCATCCGGGAACGGGACTCCGGCACCCGCCGGGTCGTGACCCAATTGCTTGAGAAACACCTGGATCTCGCGCGGCTACAGATTGTTGCCGAGATGGGCAGCACGGAGGCGGTCCGTCAGGGCGTCAAGGCAGAGGTCGGCATCGCCATCCTCTCCCGCCGGGCCGTGGCCGAGGATATCGAACGCGGCTCCCTGGTGGCGGTCCCCCTGAACAATATCCGTCTCTCACGCCCGTTTTATCTGATCACCCGGAAAAATCGGCAGCCCTCCCCCATCTGCAGCACCTTTCTCGATTTTTTGCATCAGACACCGACCTGATTGCACCACGCCCCGCCGCCTTTGACTTAGATCAAGGCGCCCCACGCCCTTCCGCGCTATTGTGGGCAGACAATCATACTGTGAGGTGAACCATGGAGTGGGACAAGGATGCGGAACAAGCAATGGCCAAGGTGCCTTTTTTCGTCCGCAAGCGCGTAAAAAAAAGGGTGGAGACCGAGGCGCAGCAAGCCGGAGCCGCCAGGGTAACAATGGCCCACGTTACGGCCTGCCAACAACGCTACCTGCACCACCAGGAGGACGAGGTACAAGGCTTTACCGTGGAGTCCTGTTTCGGGCAAAGCGGCTGCCCCAATCGCATCGACACCGGGGAAGATCTGAGCCCACGGCTTGAGGCCCTGCTGCGCGCGCAAGGCCTGAAGGAATTCATGCAAAGCCGGGTGTCCGGCCCGCTCAAGCTGCACCACGAGTTCCGGGTTACCATGACCGATTGCCCCAACGCTTGCTCCCGCCCCCAGATTGTCGACATCGGCCTGATCAGCGCCTCCCTCCCCAAGCGGACCGACTCCCCCTGCTCGGAGTGCGGGGCCTGCCTTACCGCCTGCCGGGAGGAGGGAATCACCCTTGCCGGGCCGGAAACAGGTCCGCAGTTCGACTGGCAGCGCTGCCTGGCCTGCGGCCAATGCGCCAGGGCCTGCCCAACCGGCGCCATCGCCCAAGGCCTCACCGGCTACCGCATCCTGCTGGGCGGCAAATTGGGCCGCCACCCGCAGCTTGGCCGGGAACTTTCCGGGATCTTTTCCGCGGAAACCACCCTGGCCATCATCGAAACCTGCCTCACCCATTTCAAGGCGGAGAACAAAGAAGGGGAACGGTTCGGCGAAGTGTTGAACCGCACCGGCTTCGATTTTCTCGCCCCCTATACCCTCAAAACCCCTTGAATATCAGCGAAAAATTTCAGCGGCGTATTCCTGATAAACTTGTTGCCGAATAGGACAATGTGCGTTATAAATCCCATCTCATTTATGCGCCCGTAGCTCAGCTGGATAGAGTGTCGGACTACGAATCCGCAGGTCGCACGTTCGAATCGTGCCGGGCGCACCAGTAATACCAAGGGTTTAGCAAGAAATTGCTAAACCCTTTTTTATGCCAAAAATCCCCTCTTTTTCTCTCTCTTTGGCCCGCATGTGCCCCAAGAAAGCCTCGCACGTTTTAATGTGCTTCATTGTTGTATTTATTTTCGCAGGACATCCGGGCCGCATAGGGCCCAAGGCTTATTTGAGTTGCTTCTCGGATGCTTGCAACCGCCTCTTCCATATGAATTGGAATTTCCAGTCGAATAAATAAAACAGGGATACGATAGAGTATAGAATCAAGTTAGAAACAAATAATTTAATTACGATTGGGTTTATAATTTTGCCCACAATAAGAGCATAAAGTTGCCAAACATTGATCGGCAATAGAACAATAAGAGAAAAAAACAATATTCGCCTTATAGCTGGATCTTGACGCCCACCGTTCCGCAAATCATTGCAAAACTCATCACGGGTTTCTTTTCCCACGTAATTCATAATGACCCCCTTTGGTTTTTTAAGGCAGCATTTCCATGAATAGGTTGTACGCCTCATCTTCAGCGCTTCCTTTAGGTTTTTTATTGGAAAAAAAAGCATAACCAAATTTGATCCACTTCCACTTGAGACCTTTATCCCACACGATCCCTTTTTCCAAAAAAGCTCTATCCATCCCAGCAATGATATCCCCCAACAGGTCAAAATCAAATTGTAACGGGTCCTGATCTGAGATATGGATTGGCTCTTTGCCAGTAAGAAGCCAGTTAGAATTAAGATTAAATTCTTCGCAAAACCGCCGCAGAAAACTCGCATCAGGTACTCGACTACCCCGCTCGTAATTCCCGTACGTATTGATGTGAACCCCTATTCTAGCCGCTAAATCTTCGCGACTAATTATCCCTCTGGTTTTTTTCAACCGCTCCCCAAGTTGGACAGCAAAATCTGCATCTTCAAGCAAAGTCATCTTGGCACACCCAAAATGTTAAACGGATGATTTTTTTGATTGACACCGATACACCCGTTCATGTATCAATGTATACATATGTATATGCACATGCATGTACATATAATATTTCTTTACGAGGGAAAAAACAATGAAAAAACTAGTGACGGTGGCAGAAGCCGCTGAATTGACAGCCATGAGCGAACAATGGTGGCGTGGCGCTTTGGCTGGCCGTAGACCCATGCCGCCTGTTCGGGTCGTCCGCATTGGACGTGCGATCCGGCTACACTTGGAAGACATTGAGGTCTGGATCAACCAGACGAACGGGAAAAATGGGGAGTGAGAGGCCAACAATGACCACCACCATGGATATCATCCGTAGCAAGTACCCCGACCGAATCACTCTGTCAGTGGAGGAACTAGCCCCGCTGATCCATATGTCCACCCATTACATCCGCAAAGCAGTACGCGCTGATCGATTTCCAATCCCATGGAAGCGGATCGGAAATCGTATCATGTTCCCGGTTTCAACCGTTGTTAGCACCCTTGACGACGGAAGCTCCCCACCAAAACCTCCAAAACGTGGCCGGCCCAGCAACGCGGAAGTTATTGCGCGTGAGCGCCAGGCCTCAAGGCAGGAGAAATAGAGCGTGGCGCTGATTGATCTCCTTGACCGCCCTATCGCCTACCACCGCGTTTTCCGCACTATCACAGGCAACACAGTGGCCGCAATCATGTTGTCCCAGGCGGTCTATTGGCAGCGTATTGCGGACTCTGGCAACGGTGGCAGGGATGGGTGGTGGTGGAAAGAAAGAGAAGATTGGGAAACGGAAATAGGGTTGAGCAGGAGCGAACAAGAAACGGCCCGGAAACGCCTCATACAACTCGGGGTAATGAAGGAGCAACGCCGAGGGGTGCCACCGCGAATGTGGTATCGCGTGAATTTCGATGTTCTTGAGGAAAAACTGCAAGAATATCAACAAAATGCTGGAATCCAGCCTTTTAAAAGGAGGGAATCCAGCCATTTAAAAGGCGACAATCCCGCCATATATAAGGCTGGAATCCAGCCTTATATATCTAAGACTACATCAAAGATTACTTCAAAGATTACTTCTGCCCGCGCACAAAAACCAAAAACCCGAGACGGAGGAACAAAAAATGTCGTCGAACGCATCTGAACTCCCAGAACCAGAAGAAAAGTATTACGAGGAATGCTCGACGCATGGCCCGTGGTTGCGGTCAGTGTACGACCCTAAGCATCAGCAGTATTGTTCGGTGGTGCCGATAGGCTGTCCGGATTGCCGCCGAATAGCGCAAGTGAAGGGATTGTTAAAAAATGTAGCCATCCCTCCCCGCTTCGCGAACTGCACCTTCGATAACTTCACCGTCGAATCACCGGATCAAAAAACCGCCCTGGATGCCTGTAGAGATTACGCTGACAACTTCCAGCAAATGCACACCAAAGGAGTGTGCATGGTGCTGCGGGGAAATGTCGGCACCGGCAAAAACCATCTGGCATGCGCCGTAGCGCGGCAGGTAAGCGAACAAAAAGGATTTTCTTCGCTTCTGCTTACGGTAGCCGAGATAATCCAGCGAATAAGGGCTACGTGGGACCGCCAATCGACCGAAACAGAGGCTGAAATCATCGAGCGCTTCGCCAGTGTAGATCTGTTGATCCTTGATGAAGTCGGGCGGCAATATGGCACCGAGGCTGAAAGAATCACCTTGTTCCAGGTGATCGATGCCAGATACCGGGCTATGCGGCCGACCATGGTGATTTCCAACCTCCTTCCCCGGGAAATAACTGAGTATCTCGGAGACGCGGCATATGACCGTCTCCGTGAAAACGGTGGCCGGCTGGTCAACTTTGATTGGTTTAGTCACCGGGCGTATGAGGAGGAGACGAGTGAATATCTTGCGAGTTAAGGAGGTTGCCCCATGAAAAAAACTGTCGCCCTGGTTGTTGCTGTTTCTCTCGCTATCCCCGCCCAAGCCTGGGCGATATTGGGGATGGGCGACATTGTTTCCGACCCTGCTGCCTACGGCTATTTCATCGAGCAGATTGCGGCCATGGGGAAACAAACTCAGGAGGCTATTAAACAGGTGCAGACCCTCGGGGGGATAAGGACCACCGTGGAAGAAAACCAGCGGGCCATCACCGGGACTTACAACCGGGGCATGGGCCTGATAAACGACGTGGAGAGGTTGCAAAAACGGGTGGGAAGCACCCCTTCCACGCTTGACGGGAATTTCCGGAAGTGGTCGGGGATCGTCGGCAACACCGCGAACATAGCCAAAAAAGCCGGGAGTACGGCAGACAGCGCGGCGGATAATTACTACGATGCCCGCGAAGTCCTTGACGATAATTTTGAAGACCCTCGGGCACGAAGAAAGCCGGGGTCCACCAGGAGCGGGCCGAATTATAGCGCGGATCGCCAATATCAAATAAGCCAATCGTCTCTTAAAGACGCCATTGCAGCCGCAGAGGGCACACTCCAGGGACTTCCCAACCGAGTAAGCACCCTAAGGGATCTTGCCTCACAATTAGACCGGGGAACAAAAAACGTAAAGGATGCCGCAGATCTTCAGAATAGGTTCTTGGCTGAAATCCTCGCCACCCTGCATGAATTGGTGGCGATTACTGCCCGGCTGGGCGAAGCCCAAGCCCTCCAGTCTTACATCGGCGTTGACGATGAAGCCATGGCCGAAAGGGTGGAAGAGGTTAAGAAAGCGGTGGATCGTGACCCGGTGTGGCTGCACGAACAGGAACTAGACGCCGCTGGTGTCCATCGAGTGGATGGATACTATCGCAAAGGGACGTTTGAAAAGATTTTAAAACGGAACTAGAGGGGGAAACACATGAAGAAATTTTTGGTTATGGCAGTAATCGGGCTCTGTATCGCGGGATGTTCCGCAAACGAGGAGGAGAAGCAAGAACCGGCCAAAATCACAAGCCGCCGAGCTGTACCAGCATCGGAGGCCCAGGATTCCGGGGCAAAGAAAAAAGGCTTGCATCAGGAAGAACTTGAAAAGGCCGGAGCTGAATTTGATGAGAAAGGCTACATGAAAAATGGGTCTTTTTCCAAGATATTGAACCGTGGGGGGAAGTAAATGGGCGCCGAAATTGTTGGGGCAGTCCTTAAACAGCTCGACGCATATCTTGCCTTAATCTTCGGCTCCTTCATGGCCTCATTCGGCGGATTTATGTCGGCCTTCGTGGTGTTGTATATGCTCTTGATGGGCCTTGCCTTTTTCAAGTCCACGTTTGCAGAGCACACCAAGGAAATCGGAGTCAGTATCATTCTGATAATAGTGCTGCAAGAATTCATCAAGGATTATTCCGCCTATCAGTATTGGGTGGTGTCCCCGATCCGCGACACGGCTCTCGATATGGCATCGTTTTTTGTGAATGCGGGAACAGGCGGAGAGCGCGGCATTGAGGAGTTGTTTATGAAACTCGATGAAGCTTTCATCAAGATGAAGCAAGCAACAGATCACATGTTCCCCCGCGGCAACCCTCTTACTCAAGCCGGGGAATTTATTTTGGCAACTATGGCCCTGGGCACGATGACCCTCGCCTTTGGCACGGTTTATGTCGCGTTTACGATTCTTATCTGTATGGGATTTTTTTCCATGTACATCCTTTTCATTGTGGGCGGCCCATGTGTTTTTTTCGGTGCCTTTAAGGCAACTCGCTTTGTCACTTGGTCGTGGTGCCGCGCCCTGGCGAATTATGCCCTGCTTATCGTCTTTGCCTCCCTGGTGATGGGTATTTGCATCGACGGCATATCTCACGCCATGGATTCACTGGTTGCGAACAGCGACCGAAGCCTGGGTTATTTCACCCGTGAAGTGGGATATGTCATTGTCTGGTCGGCTTTCTCGCTGGGCATGCTTCTCAAGAGCGCCGACTATGCTTCTGCGCTCTCTGGCGGCATGGCAGGCAGCACGGCCATGATTACGGGCGGGCTGGCGCTCACAGGCGGGGCAATGTTCAGCGCCTCGAAAATGGCCACCAATAACCCTGCCACTCGGTTGGCAGGCAAAGGCATAAGGAAAGGGTTAGGCGCTATCGGCAATCGCGCCTATTCAGCGATGAAGGGCATAAAGCGGGGCGGTGGCCCCATAGACACAGGAGGGAAATGAAATGGAACAGACACGCGGAAACTACTACAAAATGATGGGATTCGGGATAGCCGCAATAGCCGCTGGCGCAGTAACCGCCGTATATCTTCCGGTTTTCTGGAAAGTAATCTTGCCAGCTCCTCCTGGGCGCGGAGATCTTCATGCTTTCATGGGGATGGTCTTCTCGTTAAGTGCGCTGTTGGGCAGCATGAGAGCTGCCCTGGCAATCCAGGCCCATTTTCTGCCTATGTGCGAAATGGACGAAGAAGAACGGCAAAGGATGCAAAAATACTCCCCTTCGTCGCTGAAAGATATTGACCGTCTCCTGCCATGGCTGGCATCCGCTTGCGTCGTTGTGGTGCTGTGCAATTACCTTTGAGACGGAGGATTACGCCAATGGCAGAACAGAACACAACAGCAGATCCATACATGGATGTACAGGTGCGATTACCCAAATCCTTACAAGACAAGTTCCTTCGCGAGAAGGTCTGGCTCGGCCTGCTTTATATCTCTATGGGCGAGAAACCGGCAAGCATCCCCGACGAAAAAGGAAAATGGGCCAACACGAGGGTCCGCCTCTCTCCGGAAGCAAAAAGACACTACGACGGAATCGTGGGGCGTCACCTTTTCCCCAGTAGGAATAAGATCATCGTGTTCGCCTTGGCTTGGCTTTATGAAAGGCCTCGTCTCATCACAAGACCCAAAAGAGAAAACATTTAACAGGAGGACTACTCGCTATGGCAAGAAAGGATACAAGAACAGAGCAGGACACAATTGCCCAGGTTCGTTTACCTCAACCTCTCCAGTGCAAGGATCTCCACGCCTGTATAGGAATCGCGCTGTTTAACCTTGCAAGAGGCGATCAACCGACACGCATCCCTGGAGAGGATGGAGAATGGGCCGACACCAGTGTGCCTCTTTCTCCACGGGCAAAGCAATACTACGACAAGATTTCAAAGAACCCTGCCTACGGTTTTTCCAGCAATGATGAAATCATTCTGCATGCCCTGGCCTGGCTTCACGACCAGCCTGAACCCATCCGAAGCTGTAGAATCGAAGAACTATGAAAAAGGAAATCACCATGGCAGCTACCAAGAATAAATCTGCACCATATCAGCCCGTTTTCCCAAAGGAGTATCCCCAGAGATGCAAATCATGCAAGACCCCGGATGGCTGCGAAAAATTCGTGGTTAAATGCAGTAAGGCGGATGTATGCATTTTCTTTTGCCCCAAGAACCCAGGAAAGACCACCGATGGCAAGCCGATTTATTTGGGGAGGCTCAAGGAAGTACAGCACGAAAAGCCCAAAGAAATCCTCAAGGCGTCGGATTTCCCAAGGGGTTCGAGTGCATACCTGGAAAGACGGCCTTAATGCTTCCTCTCCCTCAAAGTCAAAAATTGATGACAACATGGTGACAGATCCGGCCCCTGGAGGTCCGGATTTTGTCACCAAAAGAACCCAAAATGGACAGGTACAATGTACCTATGGAAAAATTCTTTTTCTGTCTCTCTCCCTTAAAATCTATGCCCCTTCCTTATAAACTGAGCCGCAGGCGAGGCAGCGGAGCGTCAACAGCCTCTTTGTGGTCGGATTCTCTGCTCCTCCCTTTGGCCTCGTTACAACCGTGCTTTCTTTATTCCAAGCCCCGCCGAAGGCGGCTGACGGTCGCGCATGGCCACCGTCGGTCAAGCGCAGCATGGCGCGTAGTGTCTTGCCCGATGGTTAAAATTGGTGCAACAGGGGATTTTTGCGATGCAACAAGGGCTTTTAGGGGTGCCACAGCGAAAAACTACCATGCAACAGACAAAAAACGGGGTGCAACAAAAGCATCGAATTTGCAACCGCATCGGTTCGCACGGCGACCCTCAAGCGGAGAAGAGGCTTTCTATCTGATTTTACACGTAAAACCATCTATCGGAAAAATAGAGGTAGGGTTTAACTCGTGGCAGGATACGCAAATTGTAGTACCAATTTTCCCGGCGTTGCCGGTCCTGCCCTCGCATAGCGAGGGGAAAGGGTTTCACCCCCCGGAGGGTCCCCCGTCAGGGCCTTCCCTAAAGGGTCCCGCCCAGGAGCAAAAAATGACAGACATAAACCACGACATTTACCCGGTAAGAATCCGGCTTAAAGAACTTGGCCCGGAGGTTGACCGTCGGGCCAAAGCCGAAACCGGGGGGAACAGATCAAAGTTGATCCGTCGGGCGCTCGATGCGTACCTTTCCGCCCGGACGCCCGGCGAACATGCCGGGCTGGCCGAGCTGGCAAAGGCCTTAAGGGAGTTGCAGGCCGACATGGCACGGGTCGGCGGCAACCTCAACCAGCTTGCCCATTACTACAACATCCACGACACCATCCAGCCGCACGAACTCGCGGCGGAACATAAGGAACTGCGCCGACAATTCCAGGCGCTTATGACAATCATAAAGAAGATCCATGAACAACTCCGAACCTTCCAAAACGCCAGAGCTTGAACCGAAGGCCCTAAAGGGCCGGAAGGGCGCGAGAACGTCTGTCCGGGCGCGATTGACGCAGCCGGGCTACATCAAGCAAGCCCACTCCGGTAAGACCGAGGCCGTTGTCAAGGTGGCCAGTTATGCCCAGGGCTTCCGGGCAAAGGGTCTTCTGATGTATGTGGCCAGGGCCGAAAAGCCGGGGCAGGAAATCGAGGTCGAGGACCAGGACGGAAGGACGTTCAAGGGCAAGGAGGCGATTGAAAAGATCTATCAGGAATGGCAGAAGAATTTTGACCACCGGAAGCGCGGCCCGATCCCCGACAATGTGAAGGTGAGGGGCGACAAGAAAGTTTATGAGCGCCGCCACGCGACGCACATAATTCTATCCGCTGCCGCTGATCCGACAGAGGAGAACAACAAGAAGGTTATGGCCGCCGCCCGTGCCGTGTTTGAAAAACACTTCCGGGATCGAGGCTTTGATTATGTCCATGCGCTGCACAAGGACAGCGGCAAGGCGCATGTGCATATCGTCGTCCAGAACGCCAACCGTGAGAAGGGGGGGCCGAAGCTGCGCTTGAACCCCCCGGACCTTCACGAGTTGCGGGCCGACTTCGCCACTCGTTTGAGTGAACTACAGATGGAGCACGTCGCCACTCTGCGCCGTGATCGTCCGCACATCATCGAGCAAGTGCAAAAGGGGATCGAGGGCCTTTACAAGCGCGAGACTCAATTTCAAAGGGCTATGGGCCGGGAGACTCCGAGCCGGGATGCTTTCGCATACCGGAAAGCCGTCAATCGCTCCCTGGTCCGGCTGCGGGATCAGGTGAAGAAAGACACCTTTCCCCTCACCGAGCGCCGTCAAGAATTACTTGGCAGCATTCGCCGCCTGGAGCGAGAGCTTACAAAGAGCCAGCCGGAGATTGGCAAGGAGATTGCCGCCACCGTCCGGAAATTCGGGAAGGACGCACAAAATTACAAAAAGTGGCTGAACGAATTGACGGTCCCCAGGAAGGACCAGGAGAAGAGCTTGAAGGAACAGGGCCAGCGGTGGCGGACCCTGGAGGAAATGCAAAAGAAGACCGCCCTGGAGATCCGGGAGGCCCGTCAGGAGATCGAGCTTGCCCCAATCCCCCAGGAGGAGAAAAAGGCCGCGCTCGATGCTCTCACGATCCACGAAAAGGCAATCAAGGGCCGGTCGCCCGTTGAGCTGCAAGTGCAGCAACTCGCGGACAATCTTAAAAAGGCCGTCGAGCGATACGAGAAGCAAACCAAGGAGAACCGGCACCCGGTCACGGACCAGAAGCCCACGACCGAACGCGAGAAGCTGGTACATCGTCAGGCGCTCGACAAAGCTGGGGCCGCGCTGGAAAAACAAATTACCCTGGCATCAAAAACGATCCGCCAAACCTCGGGCCTGGATCTCAAACAGCAGCAAGCCGCGTTGCAACAGCTCCAGCAATGGCAACGCTCTATTCAAAACACCAGGGAAAAAGGCGCGGGGCTTGGATTAGGCCGGTAAGGATTGGCGACAGGTTGGTGACGGATCTCGCTCCTGGCCAGCTCCAGTTTGTCACCAAAGAAAGAATGGTGACAGTTCGCCGACAGAAACCGGCCTTTTGTGTCACCATGACGGCAGGCCATGACTAACTTCTACTTCTTGATTTCATGTCAGCATAGTCCCCTTTTCGCATCTTCTTCCAATCCTCATCAGTAAACCAGCCGGGCTTTGGAAGTCCTTCTTCATACTCCGGAATGGAGTTCGAGCTGTCTTGTTGTTCCTCTTGCTCTCGGCGTGATTTCGCGCGAAGCCTCATGTACTTCACATAGGCCAATTCGTGATCGTTCGATGCTTTGGCCCTTCCCTGGCAGACCTCAACGAAATGCTCTTGGGCCTCGGTTTCGGGATTACGCTGTCCTGTTTCGAGATCCTCATAAAACGATAGGTGCTTATCAAGCAACTGTTGTTCGTCAAATGTCAGATTAACTACGGGATCAGCCATTGATATTGCCGTTTGCATATTGAGGGGAATCGTAAAATCATAGCCAGGTGATTATTGGATTGGTTCTTTCGGGTTTGTTGGTATATATTTTATCACATTGTTGCAGTCTGGTGAGTAGTCTTTTCTGTCTTTGAGTGGAGTGGCGTCGAGAAAAAAGGCCTTCAGATCGACGCAAAATAAACAATGAGGTATTCACAGATGGCATTCTTCAAAAAATTATTCCGCAGCAGGCAGACAAAGAGTACGCCCAACCCTGCACGCGCCGCTACGCAGGTTTCAGCGACTTGCAAAGAAAAAGGGCGGTCGGGGGAAGAGGATCTTAATGCATGGTTCCAAGCTAATGGCCTTGCGTACCTGTATGTCCGGCAAAATCCGGAAACATTTGCACCACTCTTCAAAGATTTTTTGAAGCGTCCTGATTTCCTAGTGCTGCTCGATTCAATCGGGCTGATCGCCGTCGATGCCAAGAATCACTCTCTATGGAATGGAGATCATTATACGCTTTCCATGGAATCAGAACTACGCAGGGTGATCACCTTCGAGCGCTTATTCAGAATCCCCGTCTGGTACGCCTACCGCCACGAAGAAGACGGTAAGGTTGTCTGGTTTTGGATTAGCGCCCTGAAAGCTGTCGAAGTGGGAACGATCTGTGAATCGGACAAAACTGGTGACTTTCTGAAAATTAAACTGGAACACTTTGAGAAAATCAAAACGAATGCCGATCTCGGGAAACTCTATACTCAGAGACTCACCAATTTAGCCAAAATAAATGCACTTTGACGAAATAATACGGCTTGGCTAAAGGGGGACAAAATAGGTGTGGGAAATCTTTGGACGTCTCATTTTCGGGCTAATTCCAAGCGCTATTAAATCACTTACGGTTCATACTCGGCTCAAGATCATCTGTGGATGGGAACATGAACCCAACGTCAATGGTGTGGGGAATTACCTCGCAATGTGGGTGAAAATCATCAACCCGACTTCTTCGCCGATGTACTTTGAGAGACTTGAGGTTGTAAGCCAAGCCGGGGAAGTATTTTTTCCAAGCTTCTACCACGTAAAAACCGGAGATGAAATCCCGCCCAGGAAGAATATTGTTGGGTTAATTCCTTGTGGTCATGTGACGCCCGCAAGGCCAACAGAGCTGCGTATTTTTGACAGCACGGAACGGAAACACACTATCAAAGGTCGTGCGTTCCGGAAAGTTGTCGAAGAGATTGCAACTGAAAGGGCACGACTTGAGCAATTTCATCTTTGCGTTCATCCTTCTCGGCCATATCCAGAATGAGGCTGGTTTTGCGCTCTCATCACCGCACAAGGCATCCATTCGCAAAAGAAGTAAAGTTATAGGAGGCAGTAATGGAAGAGTTACTAAAAGACTTACTAAAATATGCAGAACAGGTCTTGGGCATATCCCCGATTGCGACTATGGCAATTCTTACCTTTTTGTTTGCAATAAGAAAAGCAAAGAAATTTTTTGATAGCAAGATAGAGGAAAGGAGCTCTAAAATTAGGTATGTTATTGATGAATTGAAAAATATAGACAGAAATAATGTTTATCAAGTCGAGCAAATATTCGCAGAGCGATACAAAATACTGATGAACTACAAAGAAATAATGTATTTTCTAAATACATCAACTCCTTCACTCAACATAAATCTTTACCAATCGGCACCTAACTATTTCACTTTTACAATGGTAGAATCTACTCTTACCTTAACTAGCAAAAGAAGCCAGCGGAACCTTGAATATCTTGGCTATATATATGGAGCAGGATATTATTTATTTGCATATCTTGCTTTTTATTTAGTTGGAAATTTGCCAAAATTATACATATCCAGTCTCAAAAGTTTTGCAACGCTTTACTATGTGGTAGTCACTGCTCTTTTCTTTGCTGCGATTTGTGTCAATGCCCAAATCGCCACAGGAACTGCTATAAAATTAAAAACCAACATAGAAAGTGAAAAACAGGACGTGCCCCCAGCTTAATAAAGGCGCCAAACGTGGCTCCTGGCCTCGATCAGGGGCACCACATTTTTATATAATTCTTAATATCCTCCGGACACCTTTTAAGCTCCGCACAGCTCCATTCCAGCCCCGAGCCAATCGGTGGGATTCAGTTCGATTTTCTTCGGGGACTTGATCTTGTTACGTTCACGGGGAAGCCCGGAAAACATCTGGAGAACACCATGGCAAATGACGCTATTTGCCGATTCAGAGGCATAATTCATGTAGATTGACCGCAGAAGCCGATCTTGAGTTTCCCCGATAGGCTCTTTATCGTTTTCCCACCGAGAAATGGTTTCCGGCCTGATGCCCAGGGCGGATGCAAGCTCTTTGGATTTAAGATGTAAATCCTTGCGCAAAAATTTGATCTCCGCCGAAGTAAGAAGAGATTTTCTTTGAGAACAAACAAAGCCGCCAATCACTCGGTGGAGTTTCTCAATATTGGGAAGAGAAACATAAACTTCGCCGCACTTCTCACATTTGAATTGAGTTAATCCATGGATTATTACGTCTAGTCCACATTCATCATACTTGTACGGCTTATTCTTGATCGATGTGATTTTTCCACCACACTCAATGCATTTTTTCATGTTCAGTTTCCTCCTTCGACAAACATTTTCCCCGGTGCAACATCAGCTTGTGACGGTGATGATCTGTATCGAATATTCGGAGACGATGGCGGTCACAACTCGCCCTTCTTCCCCTTCAAGATCAACGCCCCTGATCGAATAGACCCAATTCTCGTATTCTTCCCTGTACTCTTTCCCGCTTAATTCGCCATGCTGAAGAATGAAAAGAATATCCTGAATCGTGAAGCGTCGTTCGCGCATGCGCTGTTTCACGTGCCCACCATAAATCAGGTTATTCTTGGTTGCAGCTTCCCTGATCAGCGCAAGCGCTTTTTCGTTGTCTATCTTTTCGGTCGGATCAAAAGTCATATAAAATATGTAAGCAGGAAATTGATCTGAGCGCAACTTTTTAATCTGAGAAAGCATCCCTGTCAAGCAAGATTACAATTGGGCGGCCATCAGTTCCGCGTAATTTCTGAGGCAAAAATGGCGCTATTGGCCTCCACAGCGCAACCAATGCATTTTTTATGATCGCTGCTTTTGCCTCCGGCCATGCCTGGAATAAGGGGATACGGGGCGTGAGAAGGCCATAGGAAGAAACCGTAAAATTCGACTAGGAGAAGGCTGTTGCCGCTCCGCTACCTCGCCTGCGGCTCAGTTTACAAGGAAGGGTCAAAGATTTTAAGGAGGGATTAAGATGCATTTTGCCGATCTGCTTGCCGGTTTTCATAACGAAATAACATTTCAATATCATTGGATGATATACATAAAATATCGCACGATATTGCAATAGTGTTGCCGATCTATTGACACAAGCAAGGTTGAAAAAAAAGAACTGGTTCATTCCATGCGTGGCTGGAGTGGCTCCATCTCGGAAGGATTGCGATGCGGCATGCCAGACCGCTAGAGAAATCGCCGGTAGTCGCAGTTGAGCGCAGCAGCCAATTTTTTCGCCGATTCCTTACCGATGGGACGTTTGCCGTTTTCCATCTCGGAAAGGTGTCGGCGAGGAATGCTGGTCAGTCGAGAAAGTTGTTCCTGGGTGATATCATCGCGGTAGCGAATACCTTTCAAGTAAAGGCCGCCTGGGTGGCTATCGAGTTCCGGTGTAATTTCGGAAGCGGGAATGGTGTCATTGGCTTCCATGACGCCAGCGCTACGCGCAAGTTCACGGAGGCGTTTGATGGCGGCCGGCGGGCCGACAAAGCGAACGCTTTCTTCAGTATGGTGCTTTTTCGTGCGTACCAACATAGATGAACTCCACAAGTTTGATCCCCTCGCTATCTTCCCGCCAGACGGCAACATAGGTTGGGTGGCCTTTTTTCAAGTGACAGTGGTGTAGACCGCCTGCCAACTTGGAATAATTAGGCCAGTTGCCACGTATCGGCCCGACTGCCCGGATATCGATGATTAGAGCATCGAGGATGCTTTGAATTCGTACCGGCAGCTTGTTCCGCTGCTTTTCCGCCTGACGGCTATAAACAACTGACCATGACATATTTATTGTACCTTTTTTTAGTACATTGTCAAGACTGTTCAGTGGGCAAGGGCGCCCTCCTCATCATCGCAGCCAGATTCTCGGCGCGGAGATGTGTATACCGTAACAACATCCTAAGATCCTTGTGACCCGTGATCGTAGCGATTGACATTGAGTCAAATTTGCCCATTTCAAATAGCCGGCTGGTTGCCTCATGTCGTAGATCATGGAAATTCATCCCAGGGACATGCTCCACAACAGTCCCATCTTTTTTCTTTGTCTGACAAAGACGTGTAAATGCCTGCGTTATACTTTGCTCCCGCCGAATGGACCAAACCCACCCATCGATTCTTCTCGGAAGAGATTGCAGCACACTAACCGCTTTAGGCGAAAGGGGGACTGTCCGGGGAGAGCCGTTCTTCGGGTCTGGGATATGCCAAGTTTCTTTGTCTTTGGCGAAACTTATATGCTCCCACTTCATTTTTACAATTTCGCTACGACGCGCTGCGGTTTCAATGGCAATTTCAATCACCGCGATGATTTCTCGACTTTTTGATTTTCTACCTCTGTCCATCAGAATTTCATATTCGCCTGCTTCCAGGCGGCGCTCCCTGGGGGGAGCTGGCGAGGGAAGACGCACATTTCCGATAGGATTAACAAGACCTTCCATACCCCATTCTTTTCTTGCGATGGTGAAAAGATGCGAAATGATAGCGAGCTCTAACCGGATCGTATTTGCCGCAAGCCCATCCGCACGCCGAGAGTTACGGTATTGAGCAAAATCAACCCCTCGCAAATTGGCCAGAGATCGACTTGCAAGAGGGTGTTGTTTCCACTTACCAATCCGCTGAAGCTCTTGCAATTTTCCTTTTTTATCCGCCGAAATTTCCTTGGCATAACGATCTAGGGCCTCGCCAAGTGTCGTATTCTCCGCCGCCTTGGAACAAATAAACGTCCCGCGCTCCATTTCTGATCTTGTTATCAGAATCCAAGCTTCAGCGTCTTTTTTAGTCGTGAAAGTTTTTGTTTGAGCTGGGAAACCTTTTTTCCTTACTCTTGCCCTAAACTGATACGGCCCTCTTTTCTCAATCCACTTATCCGTTTTCTTCTTTTTTCTTTCTTTTTTTTCTTCCATGGAGACCCCCACGCAAAAAATCAAATTTGGCCCGTATTCGTCCCAATAAATATTTGATATATTACCAAACTCAATAGAATAAGGCAACTATAAACATTGAACACCGGACTACGAATCCGCAGGTCGCACGTTCGAATCGTGCCGGGCGCACCAGTAATACCAAGGGTTTCAGTCAATCAGACTGAAACCCTTTTTTTATTTCTTGTTTTTTGATCCAATCTTGTTCCACTTAAAAAATAAAAATCATAAATGATCTTAGGATGTTGAAGCGTTACACTTACCTCCGGGCCGAGGATCTGACGGCGAAGCTGGGATAAAACCAGACTTGCTTCAGGCGACAGGCTGTGTTATATTTTTGTATAATTCATGCAAGGAGATTGCGCTATGCACACAACCTGTTTACGTAAAGTTGGCGGCTCGGTGATGTTGGCGGTTCCGCCCGCCATCCTTGAAATATTGCATTTACAAGCAGGGGCCACGGTCGGGGTAGTTATCGATGATGGCCGCCTGGTGGTTGAACCCCAACGACGCCGCTACACCCTGAAGGAACTTCTGGCCCAATGTGATCCCAAAGCGAAAATCAGCGATGACGATCAGCAATGGCTTGATGCGAAACCGGTCGGAGGAGAGCTGCTTTGAAACGAGGGGAAATCTATCTGGTGTCGCTCGACCCCACTTCCGGCCGCGAGCAACAAGGTACACGGCCGGTTTTGGTCGTTTCGCCCACGCCTTTTAATCGGGTGACACGGATACCGATAGTACTGCCGATTACAAGCGGAGGTGATTTTGCCAGGACAAAAGGCTTTGCCGTGTCCCTGTCGGGAGCTGGCACAGAAACAACCGGCGTTATCCGTTGCGATCAGCCCCGCGCCCTTGATCTTGCGGCTCGGCGCGCTCGGAAACTTGAAAGTGTGCCGGATCTAATCATGAATGAAGTGCTTGCCAAATTGATTCCGATTTTTGAGTGATCGAGATAGTTCGCGCTATACGCGCAATTGGCCCCGTGCCGCCCCCCAGTTCGTTAGAGATGGCTCTAGTTTTTTCCCAGAGATAGAAAAATAGATAACAACGTCCCCCGCAGCTCCCAAAGTGCAAGCCTCAAGGAAATCAAATGAAAATTGAATCTGTCAGAATTGAGAATTTTAGAGGGTTTGCGGAAGAGACAATCAATTTCAATAACTACACTTGCCTTGTCGGGCCGAATGGTTCAGGGAAATCTACAATTTTATCAGCATTAAATGTTTTCTTTAGACAATACAAAGATTCAAAAACTGATTTAAGCAAACTTACCGCAGAAGATTTCCACCACAAAGATGTAACAAATCCTATCCGTATAACTGTTACTTTTTCTGACCTTTCAGATCAGGCTAAGCAAGACCTGTCAGACTATGTAAGGCAAGACAAATTAATAGTTTCATCTGTAGCCAAGTACGATGCAGTGTCTGAAAGGGCTGAGGTTAAACAGTTTGGCAATAGATTGGGTTTCGCTGATTTTCGCAAATATTTCGAGGAAGACAAAAACGGTGCCAAGGCGGGAGAACTTAAAGAAATATACGACGGTTTTCAAAGGACATATCCAGATCTTCCAAGTGCTAAAACCAAAGGCGATATGGCCACCGCACTAAAAGAATACGAGGCCAAAAATCCGGAGAAATGTGAATTAATCCCAAGCGAAGACCAATTCTATGGTGCTTCGAAAGGGACAAATCGTCTTGCCCCACATATTCAGTGGGTATTTGTATCTGCCGTTAAAGACGTAACAGAAGAAGGCGAGGAATCTAAAAATTCAGCTTTGGGTCAATTGCTATCCAGAACTATTCGCTCAAAAGTCAATTTCTCAGAACAAATCACTGCCCTGAGAACTGCCATCAGGAAGGACTACCAAACGATTTTAGACAAAGAACAACCTATCCTTGATGAACTTTCTATCTCACTGGAAGTAAAATTAAAAGATTGGGCACACCCTAACGCAAGTGCAAAAATACTTTGGAAACAGGACCCAGATAAATCAATTAAAGTTGAAGAACCATGGGCCTTTATCAAATTAGGAGAACGAGGCTTTGAAGGCGAACTTGCCCGTTTCGGCCATGGCCTTCAAAGATCATATATGCTCACATTGCTTCAAGAACTTGCTGGAATTGAAGATGAGTCTTCCCCAACATTGATAATGAGCATTGAAGAGCCAGAATTATATCAGCACCCTCCGCAGGCAAGATATTTAGCTGATGTCTTACATGATTTGTCCGCAAAGGACGCTCAAGTAATGTTGTGCTCACACAGTCCATTATTTATCCCAGGAGACAACTTTGAAGCAATCAGGGTAGTCCGAGAAAAAGGGAATCCAGGTTTTTCATATGTTACGCAACTGACATATCAGCAATTATCAGAAACCTTAAATAATGCAGGGCAAAAACTTCTCAAAGAATCAGGAATGCTCGCAAAGCTCTACCCGACTTTGAACCCAGTCATCAGCGAAATGTTTTTTTGTAAGGTTCTAGTGCTAGTCGAAGGACTAGAGGATGTTGCTCACATTACAACATACATGATGCTAACTGGAGAAATGAGTAATTTTAGAAAATGTGGGTGTCATATTGTTCCGGTTGGTGGAAAAAGTGAAATAATTAAACCGCTTGCTATGGCAAATATTCTAAATATTCCTACGTATGTTGTTTGCGATGCAGATACAGACAAAACAAAGGACGGAGAAGTTGAAAAACACAAAAAAGACAACAGAACTATTCTCAACATGCAGGATCATGACAAAGCCACTGAATGGCCAGATGCTGACCACATTTTTAAGAATTTAACTATGTGGAAAATAAATTTAACAGAAATGATAAAGGCTGAATTGGGAGCTGGATATATTCCATATATTGAAGAGTCTGCTACCCATTATGGCAATGCAGGAGGATTAAATAAAAATCCTTTAGCTGTATCAAGGTCTTTAGAGAGAGCATGGAAAGGTGGCCTTGAGTCAGACTCTCTAAAAAAACTGGTAACGGGTATCACTGAGTTTGCTCAAGAAAAAATAAAGAACAGTTAACAATCGGGTCAACCTGACCGCGAGAATTTCGGCGGCGCTACGCGGGAAGCTCATTGGCGCGGTCAGGTTACCCGTGGCGTTATGCACAGAAACATATTTGTTATGGGAAATTTAAGGACATAACTTGATGCCTGAGATTGATCAAATAATAGGGGAAATTTGTACTGCTAGCTCGCTTGGTGAGTCACTGCGATTATTTGAAATATATTCTGACAGTCTCCATTCCTATAAATTTATCTTCGCAGCGAAACATGGCACTATTCCAGGATTTTCAATTAATCGCGATTTCTCCGACGGCTCAGTTGTAAGAAGTCTATTTAGCTCAGGTTCTGTACTCGTTCTTGATCGTGATACATTGAAAGAAATGAAGAAGGGCCGTGCTACTTACTTGTTGGACTATTCTATTTCCTTGGATACACAGGCACTTAGTTATCTTGCCCCCTATTTAGCCGGAAACTGCTCAAGGCTTCCCAAAGACTTTAAGGAAATATTTAGTTTTATATCTCGAGAAGATGTAAATGTTGATCCAATTCCGTATATTCTCGAAAATTTACGGAACATTTCAGATCTAAATAAGGCTGAACGGATATTTGAAAAGATTAAAGCCTATGAAGTCTTGCGAACCATTGATGCAGATGCGTTAAAGAAACACGGTAGTATCAAATCTAAATTGTGTGACGCTGAAATCATAAAAAAATCACAAGAGCATGTCTCTAGAATGTATAGAGACTTAAGTGACCAGCAAGTAGTCGATGGAGTAATGTTTAAATTTAATTTCTCCTACTGGAATTTGCTTGCGATGATCTCTATTCAACTTTCTAATCAAAAGCGTTCGATTGAAGAAAAGTTGATTGCACTGATCGAACTATCTGATTCGAAACTTGCAACCTTAGGCTTTAGAGAGATAACCGTCGCAAAGTCTTACTTTGAGAGAGGGCAACAGCTAACTTTCTTTGGAAAAGTGCAAAAAGGCAAAAAGGATCTCTTTGATATTGTGCGAGGTATGGCCTGGGATATGTGGCACATAAGACAAATGGAGCAAAACTTAACAATTAGGCCAGCGCGAGAAGCCAGGTATTTTTTTCCATCATTTTTAACATGCGATAAGCGTTTGGTAGAGATTATTGATCTTTACCCTTTAAAAGCATGTGCGTATAACGAAGCGGATCTTATGCCTATACCATTTTTTGATGGAGACTGGCTTGGCTCACTATCGCCTAGTGAAAGTTTTAGAGAGAATGTTTGTTCTATGTACTTATCGAATCAGGCTCTATCTTCGCGGAATATTCGGCGGGACCAAGCAACTCGGCTTATCAATGATTCGGTTGATGAGCTTGAACGTGTTGTCGCTGAGCTATCAGGAGTAACGCCTTGAAATCTATCCATAACAATCGTAATCACTCGGACCAATTTTTCGCTTCGCGTAAAGGTTGCCTTGTGTTGCGGGCGTTGTGTGAGAAACTGTGTGAGAAAAAAAATCAAACAGATGGAACATTGAGGTAATTTGCTTGTTATATGAAAATATATTTTCATATAATTTCAAGCTGTTGCACAATAATGAGGTTTTGTGAAGCTCGAAGAAAAATGACTACGAATCCGCAGGTCGCACGTTCGAATCGTGCCGGGCGCACCAAAAAATACAAGGCCTAGAGGAAATCCTCTAGGCCTTTTTTTGTCCAACCCCTGCCCATTTTTTTATTTCCACCCCTCTTTGTCTTTTCAAAAAATCTTCCGCCAGGCCATCTCACGCGAAATTACGCCTTATTCTCATTGTGTTTTTTTCTTACCGCCTGGTAGTATAAAAAAGATGCGCAGAACCGGCGAGCACGGCTACCCGTGATCCTCCCTGGTCATGGATTCTTGTTTTTTAACCACATCCTGGTGACATTATAATCTGCCACCGGAAAAGATAGGGGTTCCCCTATGGCAATTATGGATATCGTATTTCTCCTGAAGGAGTTGGCTTGAACCAAAACGATTACACATTATTGGTTGTGGAAGACCATGTCGCCATGCTCAAAATGGTCACCAATATGCTGGCCAACATAGGCTACCAGAATGTCGTCACGGCCAGAAACGGCAAGGAAGCATGGGAAATAATTAACGCGCCCATGCCCCGGATTGACCTCGTCCTCTCGGATATGATCATGCCGGAGGAGGATGGCCTGCAACTGCTCCAGCGCATCAGAACTTCGGAAGAATACTGGAACATGCCGTTCATCATGGTCACCTGCGTTGATGACCTCGACAAAATCATGTCCGTGACCGAGGAACACATCGACGCCTATTTGGTCAAACCCGTCACCGAGGCTGTCCTTAAACCAAAAATTTACTCCGCCCTGAAAAAAGCTTACGATCCTGACCCGTACCACCGCGCCCTATACCTGGGGAAAAAATTCCTGCGCCAGGGACGGCTTGAGCTTGCCGTCCAATCCCTGGCAGAGGCCAGAAACCTTCAACCTGGGCAGTCCGCCACCTATTTCCACCTTGCCCAGGTGCAGGAAAAAATCGGCAGGATGGACGAAGCCGAGGAAAACTACAAGCGTTGCAAGGACTGTAGCAACGATCTCTATGTCAACTCCCTGGATGGGCTGGCCCGGGTTTATCAGCACAAGGGTGATCACGCCAAGGCCATGGCCGTGCTCCAAAAAGCGATCGCGATCTCTCCCAACTCCCCGGATCGCCATATGGATCTTGCCGTGCAGCTCAGTACCTTGGGCAACCCCGATGAAGCACGATCCTCCCTGGCCACGGCGCTTAAGCTCTCCAAAAAAGAGGCCCAACTCCCCGAGAAGTACATCGAGGCCTGCCTGGACTGCGGCATGGATGCAGAAGCCGAGATGATCATGCAGCGGAACATGAACAGCAACATGGAGGACATTATTCTTTTAAACCAGATGGGCATTGTCTGTAGACGGCGAAAGGAGTTTGACCGGGCCAAGCTCTACTATGAACGCGCCTTGCAGCTTGCGCCAGGAGACGAATCACTCAACTACAACTATGCGGTACTGCTTGTTGATATGAAAGACTACCAGACAGCCCGCAACTACCTTAAACATGTTCTCCGACAAAACCCTGACTTTGAGAATGCGGTGACCCTGCTGACCATGCTGGATAAACGCGAGGCAGCGCCAAGCATCTAAAAGACATCATTCCCTGCCATATTCCCCACGGCGCAGAGGTTCGGCTCGCCATCCCCAAGATTATTTCTGCCCACAAAAAACATTTCGTCATAATTTGGCTGGTTCCAGATTTTTAACAAAAATTCCCCAGAACAGTCCCACCCGACCCGCATGTTTTGAAAAAAATGGGCAATTCCAGGCAAATACGGTTAAAATACGAAAAATTTCGATCGGCTTCCCGCGAGAACACCCTCTGCAACCGCACAAGCCATGCCCCAACAAACCAGGAGAATCGCTCCATGCATCTTCCCAACAGCCGACGCTCTTTCCTCAAAGCCTCGCTGCTGACCACCCTTGCCTTGCTCCAGCCGGGAAAGGCGCAGGCCAATTTTTCCACGGAACAGCTGCCCTCGGGCCGACTGAATCTGTACAACATCCATACCGGCGAAAAGATCAGTGCCATCTACCGCAACCCGGACGGCCAATACAATGCCCAGGCCATCAACGAGCTGAACTGGCTGCTGCGCTGCCACTATACCAACGAGCAGCACCCCATTGCTCTCCAGACCCTGGATTTTCTCGATCTTCTCAACACCCAACTGGGCTGCACCAACGAAATCCATGTCATTTCAGGCTTTCGCTCACCGAAATACAACGACTATCTCATCAGCCAAGGCCACAAGGTGGCAAAACACAGCCTGCATCTGGAAGGCCGCGCCATCGACATCCGCATCCCAGGCACGGCCCTGGCCAATCTCCACCGTACCGCCCTCTCGCTCCGCATCGGCGGGGTTGGCTATTATCCAAGCGAGGATTTCGTCCATATCGATTCAGGAGCCTTCCGCACTTGGTAGCCTGGCCGAATCCCATGTCCCTTGCCCAGAGTCTCTTCCGCTTTCTCTGCTGCGCGCTCATCGCTATCCTGCTTCCTGTCCTTGCAATGGCGGCACCCGAAGCCACCCCGGCAACGGGAGAACTCTGTGTGCTGCCTGCCTTGGAGACCGCCCTTTCCCAATATCGGCAAATTACCGAACAGGGCGGCTGGCCCCAGGTTCCTGGCGGCCCTGCCCTGCACGAAGGCGACCGCAATGACCGCATCCCCTTTCTGCGGCAGCGCCTTGTGGCAAGCACCGACTTGGCTACGTCCGCGGCTCAAGGAGATCATTTCGATGGGGTGCTCAAGGAAGCGGTGCAAAGATTCCAGGCCCGCCATGGCCTTCCCGCCGATGGCACTGTCGGGGCAGGAACCCTGACGGAGCTGAACGTGCCCATCAGCGAACGCATCCGGCAACTCGCCGCGAGCCTTGAACGCTGCCAGCCGCTGCCAACCGTTCTGGAGCATCGCCATATCCTGGTAAACATCGCCGATTTCACCCTCAAACTGTACGAGGATGGCAAGCCCGTGCTCTCCATGCCCGTGATTGTCGGCAAGACCTACCGCCAAACCCCTGTGTTCAACGGGCGCATCTCTTCCCTGGTGATCAATCCGACCTGGGAGGTGCCGCACAGCATCGCCACCAAGGATCTTCTCCCGAAGATCAAGAAAAATCCAGGGTACCTCAGCCAGATGCATCTCCGGGTATTCCAGGGTTGGAACGGCGCCACGGAGATCGACCCTGCCACCATCAACTGGGCAAGCCTCTCCGCAACGCACTTCCCTTACCGGCTGCGCCAGGACCCCGGACCAGCCAATGCCCTGGGCCGGGTAAAGTTCCTCTTTCCCAACCCCTACGACGTCTACCTGCACGACACCCCGAGTCGTGAGTTGTTCCAGAAAGACGCCCGCACCTTCAGTTCCGGCTGCATCCGCATCGCAAAGCCGCTGGACCTGGCCGTGTACCTCCTGCAAGGCACCAAACTCAATTCCATGGATGCCCTGAATGCGGCGATCTCCCGTGAAAAGACGCAGCAGATCGTTATTCCAGCGCCCATCGCGGTCCATATCGTCTACATGACCGCCTGGGTTGATCGTGAAGGGATTATCCAGTTCCGGTCCGATATCTACAACCGGGACCCGGCTCTGCAATAGGCTTTAAAAAAATTGGGGCGAAGACGAGGGGGGCTGAGAGCTTGTCCGTAACTAAGCTTTTCAGGGATCGCGCCGGATTTTGAGACGGATTTGGCCGGGACGATTGAGCAAAACCACAGGCGTAGCAGCGCTACGGCGAGGATTTTGCGATTGAGGAGCGGTCAAAGACGGCCAAAAGCTGGATGCGAGCACCAAAGATTTGTTACGGACAAGCTCTAAAAATCAGCCCCTGCTTGAGATGACGATCCCCAGCACGATGAGGGCCAGACCGGCAACCTTGTACATGGTGATCTGTTCGTTGAGCAGGATTGCGGAAGCCAAAAAGACCAGGACAAAGTTGAGGCCCATGAATGGGTAGGCATAGCTGAGATCAAAGGCTGTCATGGCCGCCATCCAGCAGAGCGAGGCCAAAAAGGCCGCGACAAAGCCGCTCATGATGAAGGGGTCGAAAAACAGCTTGAGCAAAAAGATCAGCTTGGGAAACATCTCGCCGGGCAAGGCCCCGTGAAACGGTATCCGCCACTTGATGATCAACTGGCCGTAAACCGTGAAGAGTATCGTGCCGAAAATATAGAGATGCGCCATCAGTTTCTCCCGCTCCATTCCCTGATTGTTTCACAGACCGTGTCGATCTCCGCCTCGGTAATGCCGTAATACAGCGGCAGGCGGATGAGCCGTTCGCTCTGGCTGGTGGTGTAGATATCCCTGCCGGAAAAACGCCCGTATTTCAAGCCGGCCTGGGCGCTGTGCAGCGGCACATAGTGGAACACCGCCCAGATGACAGCCTTTTTGAAATGCTCCAGCAGCGCGGTGCGCTCCTCCAGATCCTTGACCTTGAGATAGAACATGTGGGCATTGTGCTGGCAGGTTTCCGTGACCACGGGCAGCTCGATGACCCCGGCTGCGGCAAGGGGCGCAAGTTTGTCGCGGTAGGCCAGCCAACTTTTGAGCCGGTCGGCGTTGATGGCCTCGGCCATCTCCAACTGCCCCCAGAGATAGGCGGCCTGCAACTCGGAAGGCAGGTAGCTGCTGCCGATGTCCACCCAGCTGTACTTGTCCACCATGCCGCGGAAAAACTGGCTGCGGTTGGTGCCTTTTTCGCGGATGATCTCGGCCCGCTCGGCAAAGCGGCTGTCGTTGATGATCAGCAACCCGCCCTCGCCGCCGCTGGTGTAGTTTTTGGTTTCGTGAAAGCTATAAGTACCCATATGGCCGATGGTCCCCAGCGGCCTGCCCTTGTAACGGCTCATCATGCCCTGGGCCGCATCCTCGATGACGAACAGGCCGTATTTCTCGGCGAGCAGCATGATGGCGTCCATCTCGCAGCCCACCCCGGCATAATGCACCGGCACGATGGCCTTGGTCTGCGGGGTGATCGCCGCTTCGATCCGGGTTTCGTCGATATTCATCGTGTCGGGGCGGATATCCACGAAAACGATGCGGGCCCCGCGCAGGGCAAAGGCATTGGCGGTGCTGACAAAGGTGTAGCTCGGCATGATCACCTCATCCCCTGGCTCGATGCCGATGAGGATCGCGGCCATCTCCAGGGCATGGGTGCAGGAGGGGGTGAGCAGAGTTTTCCGGCAGCCGAGCTGCTCTTCGAACCAGCGCTGGCACCGCTTGCCAAACGGGCCGTCGCCGGAGATCTGCGGGCTCTTCATGGCCTCAAGAACGTACTGCTCTTCGTTGCCGGTGTGCGGGGGCTTGTTAAAGGGGATCATCGTTGTACTCGCTTCATGAAATTGACGGCGTTCTTGCCCTCGTTAAACAGCAGGTCCACAATGCTCACCCCGTGCTCAAAGGGCGGGAAGAGCTGGGTGTATTCCGGGTAGCCGCTGTAATCCATCCATTCCACCTCTATTCCTGCGGCGGTGAAGATCGGGACATCGAGATAGTCACTGGCTGCGGGGCCGCTGAGGTAGGTGGTGGCTCCAAGCTTTTGGCAGAGTTCCAGGAGCCGTTCGCTCTTGCCCGGCGCCAGGGTGAATTCGCTGGAGCAGCGGATGATGGTGGTGATCCCCAGCATCCCATTGATGGCCGTCAGGAACTTACGGTTGATCTCGCTTAAGTATTCCTCGGTGGCTGTGCGATACAGCTCCTCGAAGGCATCCTTGTACTCCTTGAAATGCGCGGCCTTGGCGTAGTTTTGGGCCAGGGTCTTCCAATGCTGCTTGTGCCAGACGGGGTTGCTGATCTTGGTCTCCCGAATCGTCTGGGCCAACGATTCCACCCGCACGGGAATAGTCAGCCACGCCAGGCCTTCTCTGGTCTTGATCTTGTTGCGGTTACGCCAGTCGTTCTTGGTGTACTGCATGTCGTCGTAGAGCACGAACTCATCAACGCTGCGGATGATGTCAAAATACCCCTTCCAGGGGATATAGTTGGACTGGAGGATGGCGATCTTTTTCATGATGGATTTGGCTCGATATTGATGGCTTCCTGGATGATGTAGAGCGGTCGGCCTTTGACCTCGTCGAAGATCTTGCCGATGTACAGGCCAAGAATCCCCAGGATACCGAAAAGAAGGCCGAACATGAAAAACATCGAGACCATCAGACTGGTCCAGCCCTCGGCGATGTCGCCGTAGAGAAAATAACTCAAGAACAGCCAACAGGCATACGCCATGCTGCCCAGAGCGATAAAAAAACCAACCTGGATGAAGAGCCGCAGCGGCTTGTTGGAGTGGGCCACGATGGAGTCGATGGCAAGATTGATCAGCTTTACAAAATTATAGGACGACTTGCCGTACAACCGGTCGTCATGCTGCACCGGAATCTGGGTTCGCTTGAATCCGGCGATCTTCACAAACAGCGGAAAGGAGCGGTTCTGCTCCCGGTAGCGGTTGACGGTGGCGATCACCTGCCGTGAAAAAATGCCGAAATTGGCGATGGTGCTATCGTGCTCCGTGTCGGTGAAATATTCCAGCACCCCGTAAAACATCCGGGAGGCGAGCTTCTTGAAAAAGCTGTCCTGCCGCTCCACCCGCTGGCCGAAGACGATGTCGTAGCCCTCCATCGCCTTGGCGTAGAGCTTGACGATCTCCTCGGGTTTGTCTTGCAGGTCGCAGTCCATCACCACCACCCAATCGCCCTGGGCATGGTCGAGCCCGGCGGTAATGGCGTAGTGCTGGCCGAAATTGCGAGAGAGATTGAGGCCCTTGATTCGCGGATCATTGAGGGCGAGCGCCTGGATGCTCGCCCAGGAACCTTGGGGGCAGGCGTCGTTGACCAGGATGATCTCGAAATCGTCGGTGATGGGGGCAAGCGTGGCGGCAACCCTTTCGCAGAGGGCGCCCAGACACTCCCTGCATCCATAGACAGGCGAGACGACACTGATTTTTACCGGGGCAGCCATTGTTATGCCTCCTGCGCGGTGCGGCGGGATGTGGAGATATCCATGGAACTCATCGGTCTTTCAGGGAGCATCGTTCTTCTCCGAGCAGGCGGATGGGGTTTTCGGCAAAGACGAACACCGTGTAGGCGCCAAGGGGAAATTCCTCAACGGCCTTGGGCAGGGCGCGTTGCTTCAGGCCGGTGTTCCAGTTGTCGAGCTTGTCGTTGGGCACCAGAAAGAACATCTTGCCAGGGGCCGCATCCTTTTCATACCAGCGGTCGCTGGAAAGCCAGAGGCAGAGGCCGATTCCGCGCCAGTCGATGTCAACGGGACGGATGGCCACCGCACCCTTGCTCAGCACAGTGTAGACGTGCGAGTCCCAGTAGGGGGCATAGCCGAAATGCAGCCCACGGCTTTCCAGGGTGGAGACCAGATCGGTCCGGGCCTTGGCCGTATCCTGCCAGCCCTCGGGGGAGATATTTTTCCAGGTGCCGCCGAGAGCAAGCACAAAGGCCGCGACCAGCACCGCCTTGGCAACCGGCGGGAAAAACCGCCACACCACCACCGGGCAGACCAGAATCATCATCAGAAACGGGATGATGTAGCGGATGTTGTTGCGGGCGGCGTAAGCGCCTTCGTGCAGAGTGCTCACCGAGTAGAGAAAAAAGATCAGGGCAAAACCCAGGTAGGAGAGGAGCAGGAAATACCTTTGCCCCTGGTCCAGACGTTGAAAATTCCGCCTGGCATAATAGGCAGGAAGAGCCAGAGCCACGGGATAGAGCCCCAGCTTCAGCAGGGAAAGCACCCCCTCCGCCGAGGCCAGCACCACCTTGTTTCCCCACTCCGCGCCGATAAAATTCAGCAGCCCCAGCAGCGAATAGGCGAGATGAAAAGGCAAATCCTGAAGCGGAACCAGCAGCGCATTGTTGGCGCCTCCGGCAAGGTGGAGTCCGACAAACAGCAACTTGTGGGAAAATGCCGCCAGCAAAAACACCCCGGCAATGGCCGCCGCAGAACCGCTTTTAGGGAGAAGCGCCGTCCGCCAGCCAGCCTTTCCGCCGCCGAGCAACGCATTCCGATCCACATAGAGCAGCGCCAGAAAAGCGCCGAGAAACGGGGCGATGTAGTACACCAGAAACCGCACCGGGTTCTCGATCACCACCAGATACAGCAAGACGAGCAGCAGGGAAAACAGGGCCGGTCTCGCAACCCTGCCGGAATCCGACTGTTGGGCGCGGAGCCAGAGAAGCAGGAAGGAGAGAATAAAGGCAAAGTACCAGGTGTAGGCAGCCTCGCCGTAAACCTCCCGCAGATACATGGGGGAATACCCCAGGCCGATGATAACGCAGCCCATCAAGGCTGCGGTTTTTGAAAGCCCCAGCGCCCTGAGCAGCAAGGCCAGCAAAGCCATGGTGATCCCGACCACCAGGGCAACGGAAATCCCATGGGCCAGAAAGCCGTTTTCCCCGGCCATGACCCAGGGAATCAGCAGGAGATGCTTGTAAAACACCCAAAGATCGCTATTGACGTACCACCAGGTTTTCGGAAAAAATTCCCCGGACCGGACGATCTCTTCCGCCAGGATATTGGCAATGGCGGCGTCGGAGTTGAAAAAAGCCTGGTACGAGCAAAAGATGTAAAAACCCAGCGCGCCGATGACGGCGGCGAGCAAAAGCCCGGCGCCGCGAAAAAGCCATTTCTGCATTGGGGTGGTTGGCAAGATAGTCACTGCGCTCTCGGGTCCGTAGTCGGCAGAAGGGGAACAGGGGTAAGCCCGTTGGGAGATTTAAGGGGAATAGACACCAACCGTCACCTGCTTTGGCAGCGGCGCTGCGCCCCTTGAAAAAACATCTGCCACAGGTTGGATCGTCCCGAAATAATACAAAAAATTCCCCGGCACTGTCAAGGGGAATCCGCAGGCATCCACAGGCCTGTCCGCTCCCAGATTACGATGGGACGCGACAGCCCGAACAACAGCGGCTTCCCTCGCAAAAACACCCATATTCGTATTGTTACCCGCATCCGCCATTGTTATTTTCAGCCATTTGCAGTATATAGAGCGGCTTACAAGAGCCAGCGCCCCGCATCTCCACCAAGGTCGCCGGAAACACCCCATGTTTATTGCACCCAAGGAACCATCATGATCACCGCAGTCAATATCGCCCTCTCCTACGGGAAAAGGATTATCTTCAAGGACGTCAACATCAAGTTCGCCCCTGGCAACTGCTACGGGCTCATCGGCGCCAACGGCTCCGGCAAATCCACCTTCCTTAAAATCCTCGCCGGGGAAAAAGAGGCGGACAAGGGCGAGATCGTAGTCGGCCCCAAGGAGCGCATCGCCATGCTGCGCCAGGACCACTTCGCCTTTGACGAGGAAACCGTGTTCGACACAGTGGTCATGGGCCACAAACAGCTCTACGAGCTGATGCACGAACGAGAGGCGCTCTACGCCAAGCCGGAGCTCAGCGAAGCGGACGGCATCCGGGCCGGGGATATCGAGGCAGAGTTTGCCGAGATGAACGGCTACGAGGTGGAATCCGAGGCCGCCGTTTTACTCAAGGGCCTCGGCATCCCCGAGGAGTTCCGCGAAAAGAAGATGAAGGAGCTGGAAGGCGGCGACAAGGTGCGGGTGCTGCTCGCCCAGGCCCTGTTCGGCAACCCGGACGTCCTGCTGCTGGACGAGCCCACCAACCATCTGGACCTCAAGTCCATCGCCTGGCTGGAGGATTTCCTCTTCCGCTTCCAGAACACGGTGATCATCGTCTCCCATGACCGGCATTTCTTAAACCAGGCCTGCACCCATATCGCCGACATCGACTTTGGCGAGATCAGGGTCTACGTGGGCAACTACGATTTCTGGTACCAGGCCAGCCAGCTTTTCGTCAAACAAAAGCAGGACGAAAACAAGAAGACCACGGCCAAGGCCAAGGAACTCACCGACTTCATCCAGCGCTTTTCCTCCAACGCCTCCAAGGCCAAGCAGGCCACTTCGCGCAAAAAGCTGCTGGACAAGCTCACCATCGAAGACATGCCCTCCTCGTCGCGCAAATACCCCTTCGTGGTCTTCAAACCCGAACGGCCCTGCGGCGACATCATTCTCGAGGTTATCGGCCTGGGCAAGGAGCTCGACGGGGTCACGGTCTTAAACGACTTCAACCTCACGGTCCACAAGGGCGACAAAATCGCCTTCATCGGCGCCAACTCCGTGCCCAAGACCACGCTTTTTGAAATCCTCACCGAGGGCATGCCCCCGGATCGCGGCAGCTTCCGCTGGGGGATCACCATGTCCACCTCCTACTTCCCCAAGGAAAACAGCGCCTTCTTCGACAAGGAGATGACCCTGGTGGAGTGGCTGAGCCAGTTCACCCCGCCCAGTGAGGGAGAAAACTTTGCCCGTGGTTTCCTGGGCAAGATGCTGTTCTCCGGAGAAGAGGCGCTGAAAAAAACCAGCGTGCTCTCGGGCGGCGAGCGGGTGCGCTGCATGCTCTCCCGGATGATGCTCACCGGGGCCAACGCCCTGATCCTGGACGAACCCACCAACCATCTGGACCTGGAATCGATCACCGCCCTGAACAACGGGCTCATCGCCTTCCCGGAGGTGATCCTCTTCGCCACCCACGACCACCAGATGGTGTCCTCCACGGCAAACCGGATCATCGAGATTCTCCCCAACGGGATCATCGACAAGAGGATGGATTTTGATGATTATCTGGAAAGTGCGGAGGTGGCGGAGCTGCGGGAAACGCTGAGCAATGGAGAGGTGGCGTTGAGTTTGTAGTCGCAGTTAAAATCCCATTGGCCCGCCGCCGAGCACCGGAGAGGCTGCCGAAAAGGGATTTGCACTGTTTGAGGCGCAGCCGAGTTTGCAAAGCCCCGGCAGCATCGAGGAGCACAGGGTATCCCGCCTTCGGCGGGACAAGAGACACAGGGGGCCCTTTCTTTGGTTCGTTTCTTTGGGCAAGCAAAGAAATGAACAGAAGAGAATACGAGGGAGAAACGCTATTTCCCCGCCCCCTCAACCGCCTCGCGAGCCAACTGACTAATGCGCCCCCAATCCCCCTGGGCCACCGCCTCGGCAGGCGCCACCCAAGAACCACCCACACAAGCCACATTCCCCAACGCCAGATACTCGCGATAATTCCCCAAACCAATCCCCCCAGTCGGGCAAAAAACCACCTTGGGAAACGGCCCGGCAATGGCCTTGAGCATGGGAATGCCCCCCGCCGCCTCGGCGGGAAAAAACTTAAAATGGCTGTACCCCCGCCGCAACCCGGTCATCAACTCGGAAATCGTGGCAATCCCTGGGATCAGGGCAATATCCCCCTGATTGGCCGCGTCCAGCAGCTCCGGGGTAAGCCCAGGACTGATGGCAAAAACCGCCCCGGCCTCGCTCACCGCCGCAAGATCCTCCGCCGTGGTCACAGTCCCGGCCCCCACCACCGCCTCCGGCACCGCACGGGCAATCTCCCGGATAGCCTCAACCGCAACCGGGGTCCGCAGGGTAATCTCCAACACCCTGATCCCGCCTGCCACCAAAGCGCGGGCCAAGGGCACCGCCCGATCAAGATCCTTGATCACCATGACCGGCACCACCGGCCCCTGGGCAAAAACCTCGGCAGGCTCCATCTTCCAATTTCTTATCCGCGTCATCCTTGATTCCCTCGCAATATGTCGTCTTGCCTCAAGCCATCGGACCGCAGGAAGATTAGGCGTGAGCGGCTTTGTTCAGCGTTTCGGCGGCCCATTGGTTCAGGCTTTTCCCGGCTGCTTCCGCAGAGGCGGCAACAGCCGCGTGGATTTCGGCGCTGACGCGGATAAGGAGCTTGCCGGAGTACGGTTTGTTTGGCCGCTGGCCAAGCGCTTCACAGGAGGACAGGTAGCCGTCAACCGCTTCCCGGAAAGAGCTTTCCAATTCGCTGACCGTTTCTCCATGGAAGCCGACAATATCTCGAATACCGATGATATGGCCGACAAAAATGTGGTCTTCGGCGTCAAACTCAACCCGAGCGGCGTAGCCTTTGTATGTCATTCCGTTCATGGTTTCACCTTCAATTCTGTGAGAAAGTTACGGGCATCCTTTACCCGATAACGGAGCGCGGCCTTGTCTGGATGCGGACGATGGAGATGGAAGGTGACGCGGAGGCCATCCTTTTCAAAGGTGACCGTGGCACCGCTTCCCTCCAAAACCCGACAGCCAATGGCTACCAACAAGGATTCGATTTCGCGCCATTCCATATTGCCGTTTACCGGATCGGCGAATATGGCCATCAGTGTCTTCCGACATTTACGGTTCATGTTTACAATATGATAGCAAAATGTGATAGCACTGTCAAAGGGAAACCACCGTGAAATATTTTACGTACGTCCTCATGATGCTAGACCTGAGTAAGCCAGCTAATCAACAACGGCTCCTCTGCGCCCCCCCAAATATCGTCACATCGGTGACGGCGAAAACCCTTAAAACAACAAGAGCAACCAGTGACAATCACTGATCTTTGATTTAAAATCGACAGATTCAGCCGTCTGCGTTGACCTCCTGATTATTTGTTTTCAACTCAACATTCCGTAAAAAAAGTTGACAAGATATATTTCAATCTCTATAGTTAAGTTGTCGTGCAACTACTTAACAGGTTTACATTATGATTATTGAGCCAGCAGAAATATTTAAGGTTCTCAGCGTGGAAACACGAGTGAAGATTATTGAACTCCTTAAGGCCAACGGCGCGCTGGGGGTAAAAGAAATCTCAAACAGACTGGGCATTACCCTCCCAGCAGTTTCACAACATCTTAAGATATTAAAACAAGCAGGGCTAGTACGAAGTGAACGGCAGGGGTATTGGATTCCGTATTCGATAAATGAAGAAGCCATGGAAGACTGTCGAGAAATATTGAATGCAGTTTGCACCTGTGGGTGCCAAGGCTCGGGCAGGTTTAAAGAAAAGGAACTGAGTAAAGCCAGCTTAGAAGCACTAAAAAAATATGAAATTGAGTTGCAGAAAGAGCTCAACATAGTGCGAGGCAGGGTCAGCGAAATAGAAGCAGAAGAGTAAGGCTTTTTTTTGTCAAGACAGTTAAGCAGTTGCGCAAACACTTAGAAAAAGGAGGTGATAAAAATGGCAGAGCAAAAAGTACCTTGTGGTTGTGGATGTGGATGTGTTCCGCAGAAGCAGAAAGAAGTCAAGGCGGCTGTTCCGAACAAGGCGGAAAAGGAGACCCCGAAAAAATCCGATTAACACAAAAAAGAAACCCGGGACACTCCCCTGCTTTTTTGAGAATATACGGGGAGTGTCCCGGGTTATTCCCCTTCGAAGAAACAAACATGATCAGGGGAGTGCTCCTGATTATTCCTCTGAGGTTATGCCTCGGGCTCATCAGTAAGATAGTTCAAAACGAAATCATCAACGGATTTTGCTGCCAAAAACTTGCTCGCGAAGTATACCTCGGCGTCTGCTTTGCTGGTTCCAACATAGGTGATTGCCTTGGATCGAAGAACGGGTGTCCCCCCAAACTTAGACTGCACCAGAGCCTTAGCATCAAAAGCTCCCCATTCTGCTGCCTTAATAACTGCCACCACAAGTTGAAATGCTTGCTCGTTAGTCAGGACTGCGGTGAGTGCGCCCTCTATACTGTCAATAGAGCTTGCAAAGGTATTGGCCGTGCCAAAGTCTGTTGATCCCGCCTTGGCAAGCACTACCGGAAAGTAACACTCAAACACGGTAGGCCGAGTCGCAAGCAGATCAACTACGTAAGCGGAGTATGGGCGCTTTTCAAATAGTTTCTCTAGTTCTGGTTTAAAAGTAACGAGAAGCTCTGCCTCTGAAAGATTCTTGGCAATTGACAAAATGGTATGTGCCGGGTGAATGAGCTTGGATTCACTAAGCGCGGCTGTCACCTCTTCAATCTGTTTGAATAGTACGGACTTAATTCGCCCCAGGCATGCTGGTGTCAATCCAATGATTAATGTCCCGTTCGCAGAAAGAACTTGCATAACAATCGAAGCGTACTGCTGATCATCAGCTTTGGCACTGAGCAGCTTCGACTGAATCGCCTTGTTTCCTTCTGCGCTATCCATTAGCGCTAAACCAACAAGAAAGAATCCAGCATTCTTAGTAATATCGGCGTCAGATGAAACAATAGACGCTATCAGCTTGGAGACCAGTTGAGGAATCGCCTCGGAGTGTAACGCAGCAACTTCTTCAGTAACAACGGTCTTCATGTCAGACGTGCTTGTAGTGGGGAAGAAATTAGAATTTCCTAGCCGAGAAATAATTTCATCCACAAGTTGTGTGGTTGAAAGTATCGGCCTCGACAAGAATCGCGCAATGGTCTCAAAGAAAATAAAGCGCGCTTCCTCTGGCGATGGCTTATGGCCTGACGGATGCGCTGACTTGTTGCGCAGTATCCGTAGCGTATTCAGAAATGCTGAATCTAGCCCTGAGAGTAGATTTTTGGAGGTTAGCTGATCTATGAGATAGCTCTCATAAACGTCCTGATTGGTTTTGCGTTTAGATGCTTCAAGAAAAATGATTTTCGCGTCGGCGTTAACATTCGCAAGTTCGCCAAGTTTGACGAGGACGTCATCAAATAACGCTATGTAGCTTAGGACTATGCTTCCACGATACGCGCCCGCCATATAGCAATTCATCGCTTCTCGCATGTAATCCCGAATTTGAGCGGAGGGAACGGTAGCGAGCAACTCCTCCATGTCTGTCAGGTGTGCCAATTTTTCTCCTCGAATTCATCCGTGCAAGACATAACCATTGGTTATCAGACCAATTTGCCTTGTAAGTGATAATTACTGTCAAATCGGGCAATATTGCCCTGCACATTTATTGCCTCAATTCTAAAAAACGGGGACATCCGTCACCCCCCTACGGCTCCACCGAAAAATTCACCTTACATTTCTCATGGACATAGGTGAACAACGAACTCGCCCCTTCCTCAGCCCCCAGCATATCGCTGCGCAAGGCAGCAAAAATCTGCCTCCCCACCCCGTACCGCTGCTCCCCAAGCTCAGACTCGGCATACTCCCGCTTGGCAAGCTCCACCGCATCCACCAACAACTCCAAGACCCCTGCCCCCACATCGATCCGGATCAGATCCCCGTCCCGCACCTTGGCCAGCAACCCGCCGCACAACGCCTCCGGGGTCACATGGATGGCGGCCGGCACCTTGCCCGACGCGCCGGAAAGCCTGCCGTCAGTGACCATGGCCACTCGAAAGCCCCGGCTCATGACCACGGCCAGCGGGGTGATCAGCTTGTGCAGCTCGGGCATGCCCGTGGCCTGCGGGCCTTGAAAACGGATGACCGCCACGAGATCGCGGTCCAGCTTGCCTGCCCGGAAGGCCTCTTCCAGCCCGGTCTGGGTGTGGAACACCATGGCCGGTGCCTCTATTTTGGTGGCTGCCCCGCCCGCAAGGGCCGAAACCTTGATCACCGCCCGGCCGAGATTGCCGGACAGCGTCTTGAGCCCGCCGGTGGGGGAAAACGGCTGGGCCACCGAGGCGATAACCTCAGGCTCCAACGATTCCTTCGTCCCCTCGGGCCATTGGACCCTACCAGCCACCAGGGTGGGAGTCCGGGTATACCGCTCCAGCCCCTCCCCAGCCACGGTCATCACCTCGTTGTGGAGAAACCCCCCGGCCAGCAGCTCACCGATCAGCACCGCCATACCGCCCGCGGCCTGGAAGCTGTTGATGTCGCCGGGGCCGTTTGGGTAGATTCGCACCAAGAGCGGCACTGCTTCGGAAAGCTCGGAAAAATCATCCCAGTTGATGCGGATGCCTGCGGCCCTGGCAATGGCAACCAGATGCATGGTCTGATTGGTTGAGCCGCCGGTGGCCACCAGCCCGACGATCCCATTGACCACGGCGCGTTCGCTGACCACCAGGCCAAGGGGGGTATAGTTTCCGCCCAGATGGGTCAGCTCGCACACCCTGGCCGAAGCGGCATTGGTCAGAGCCTCGCGCAGCGGGTCGTCCGGGTTGACAAAGGAGGCGCCGGGCAGGTGCAGGCCCATGATCTCGGCGATCAGCTGATTGCTGTTGGCCGTGCCGTAAAAGGTGCAGGTTCCGGTGCCGTGGTAGGAGGCGCACTCCACTGCCAGCATCTCGTCCTTGCTGATCTTGCCCTGGGCAAACTGCTCTCGGGCCTGGGTTTTTTCCCGGTTGGAGAGCCCGGAACGCATGGGGCCGCCCGGCACCAGAATCATGGGCAGATGCCCGAACTGCAAGGCTCCCATCAGGAGGCCGGGCAGAATCTTATCGCAGATCCCCAGGAGCAGGGCGCCGTCAAACACGTTGTGGGACAAGCCGATCACCGTGGACATGGCGATGACGTCCCGGCTGATCAGGCTGAGATCCATGCCCGCCTCGCCCTGCGTGACCCCGTCGCACATGGCAGGCACCCCGGCGGCGACCTGGGCCGTACCGCCTGCCGAGGCCACGGCCTTTTTGATCATGGCCGGGTAGTGTTCGTAGGTGTGGTGGGCCGAGAGCATGTCGTTGTACGAGGTGATGATCCCAATATTGGGGGCCTGGACGCCGCGCAGGGCCTGGCATCCCCCGCCCTCGCAAACCGCCATGGCATGGGCCAGATTGCTGCTGGGCTGCCGGTGGCGAAACGGCCCGGCCACCCTGGCTTCCTCCATGTGGTGCAGATAGTTTGCCCGATGGGCCAGGCTGCGGTTGATGATCCGGTCAGTGACTTTCTCGACGATGCTGTTCATGGCTGCTCCTTGTTCATGGTGACCAGAAAACTGTAACCGGCGAGGTCGTCTGCCCCAGCACCGCCCGGATGGGCATCTCCTCAACCGGCCCGTTGGCCAGCGCCCTTTCGTATACCGCCCGCTTATCCGGGCCGACAAGGTGCAGGATGATCTGGCGGCTGTGCAGCAGGGCGGGCAGGGTGAGGGTCATCCGTTCATGGGGCGCGACCGGCGGGGTGATTGCCATACAGAGCTTGCCGGAATCCAGGGCCAGCGCCTCGCCAAGCCGCGTTGCCTGCGGAAACAGCGAAGCGGTATGGCCGTCGTTGCCCATGCCCAGGATCAACGCATCAAAGGGCCTCGGCAGCACGGCAAGCCGCTCGGCGCATTCTTTCTCGCCCTGCACGGCGGTGGCAGACCCGGTCTTGAGGCCCACGAAACTGGCCAGGGCCGCCCGGTTTTGCAAAAGATGGAGCCGCACCAGATGCTCGTTGCTGTCCGCAGCAGCAGGGTCCACCCAGCGCTCGTCCGCCAGGGTGATCACAACCTTTCCCCAGTCAAGCACCAGTTCGGAAAGGGCCGCGAAAAACGGCACCGGGGTGGAGCCGCCGGACACCACCAGGCTGGCCCTGCCCCGCTCCTTGATTGCAGACCGCAGCAGCTCGGCAACCTGAGCGGCCAGCACCGCCACCAGGGTGGAAGAATCCTTGAACTCCTTGAATGCAGGCATGACCCTTTCCCTTACTCATGATTGACTTGTAACATCTGCCCTTCGACAGGCTCAGGGCGAACGGATATTATCTTAATGGATTATTTTCCGCTCGTGCTGAGCCTGTCGAAGCACCGATTAAAACGATCTCGGCCTTTTCACGACGCCCCTACTCGTCCCAAGCTCGACCATCCCTCGCCATCAGCGCTACCGAAGCCACCGGCCCCCAGGTGCCTGCCGGATATGGCATGGGCGCATCATTGCTGGCCTGCCAGGCATCCTGGATGGAATCGACCCAGGTCCAGGCCTGCTCCACCTCATCCCGCCGAATAAAGAGGGACTGGCTTCCCTCCAAGGCCGCCAACAGCAGACGCTCGTAGGCATCGGCAACATGCTCCGCCTGGAAGGCCTCGGAAAAACTTAAGTCGAGGGTGGTCCGTTGCAGCTTGAGCCCCGAGCCGATGCCCGGCACCTTGTTCAGCATCTCGATCTCCACCCCCTCGTTGGGCTGGAGGCGGATGATCAGCTTGTTGGAAGGCAGGTTTTTGTAGCTTTCCCGGAAGATGTTGTGGGGCAGCCTTTTAAAATAGATCACCACCTCGGAGAGCTTCTTGGTCAGGCGCTTGCCGGTCCGCAGATAGAAGGGCACCCCGGCCCAGCGCCAGTTGTCGATATCCACCCGGAGGGCGACAAAGGTTTCCGTGAAGCTCCTGGGGTTGCCCCCCTCTTCCTCATGGTAGCCCGGCACCGCCCCGCCCTTGAGAAATCCGGCGCTGTACTGGCCCCGGACGGTTTTTTCCTCGACATTGTCGCGGGTGATGGGCCGCAGGGCTTTGAGCACTTTGAGTTTTTCATTGCGGATGCTCTCGCTGCCCAGGGTGACCGGCGGCTCCATGGCCACCAGGCTCAGGATCTGCAACAGGTGGTTCTGCACCATGTCGCGGAGCTGGCCGGACTTGTCGAAATAGCCCCAGCGGCCTTCGATCCCCACCTCCTCGGCCACGGTGATCTGCACATGGTCGATGGTGGTGTTATCCCAGTTGGTGGTGAAAATGGAATTGGCAAAGCGCAGGGCCACCAGATTGAGCACTGTTTCCTTGCCCAGATAATGGTCGATCCGGTAGACCTGTTTTTCCTGAAAAAACTTGGCCACCGCGTCGTTGATGACCTTTGAGGAGGCAAGGTCGGTGCCCAGGGGTTTTTCAAGGACCACTCGGGTTTGCTCGGTGATCAGTCCGGCCTGGGATAGGCCCTGGCAGATGTCGCCGTAAATGGAAGGCGGCACGGCGCAGTAGTTGACCATCACCCGCCTAGCCGGATCAATAATCTCGCGGAGCTTGCCGTACTGGTCATGGTCGGCAAGATCGATCTGCACATAGCGCAGACGCCCGGAAAACCGCTGCCAGATCGAATCATCCACCTCTTCCTTCATGAAGGTGGCCAGACTTTCCCTGGCCATGGCGATATACTCGTTAGTGGCCATCTCCTTGCGCGCCACCCCGACAATCAGCATCTCCGGCTCAAGGAGCCCGGCCTTATCCAGCTGGTAGAGCGAAGGCACCAGCTTGCGGGTGGCCAGATCGCCATGGGCTCCGAACACGACAAAATCACATGGTTGCATTTTTTTCTCCCTGATCTTCCCGGCGCTTTTGTAGAACAACCCGACAGACTCCCGCTTCTCTCAAAAGCCTACGGCTGTTTCAAAAATGAAGTCAAGGAAAATATGGGTGCGGGCCTGGCGGCGGACAGGGCGTCGCTGTCCGTCGCCAGGGGAAAGCCAGAGGTTAGCGCAGACGAAATTGCGGACGATCGAGCCAGTAGGCGGCAGCCACCCCGTTACGGTAGGCGTCAAGGGCCTCGGGAGAGGAATTAACCCGGAGGTTGCTGTAGCTTCCGTCCGTGTTTTCCCAGCGCTCATGCCAATAGACCGCAGCCTTGACCCTGGGGTATTTCGTCGGCAAGTCAGCAAAGGTCTTGGCGATGAATTCGGCCTTGTCGGCCGGGGGAAACTCGCCCACGCCCCATTCCGCCAGGATCAAAGGTTTTTGCGGGTCCAGCTTACAGATTTCCTGATACGGGGCATCCATCACATGAGCAAAAGAGTTCCAATCTTCGGATTTGAGCATCTTGCCGTACACGCTCAACCCCAGCCAGTCCACGTACTCCGCCCCGGGATAATAATTGGCCATCATGTTCCAGAGCGCATGGGGCATGGTGTAATGGTTGGCCTGGAAACCCCAGAGGATATTGTCCGCCTTCCGCGCCCTTACCCGATCAACCACATAGCGGTAGGCCTGCTTCACCAACTCAGGCCCGGCATAGAGGGGCTGGCCGTCTTTCTGGCCGATAACCGTGCTCCCGCCATAATAAATGCCCGACCAGGGAAACCAGGTGCCGTTCATCTCAACCCCCCAGGCGACCAGCATGGGCTTGCCGTAGTTCCGGGCCCCATCCGCCCATTGATCGATATAGGTGTCCCACTTGCCCGCCAGGATATCGGGCAGATTGAAGCGATCCGGCCCGTGGTCTTCGGCGTAGGGCCGGTCCCAGGGCGACCAGTAGATCAGCGGGATCGCCCCGTATCCCGAAACGATGCGCACCGTTTTTGCGGGAAAGGCCTGTTCGCCCCAGAAATTGCCAAAGGCCACCACGGCAAGATGCTTGCCGGTCATCTTCTCAAAGGCGGTTATGGCATCGTAGGTGACGTTGTCCTCACCCTCGCCGAAATCCACATATGCCCCGGTGTAGGCCCCTTTACCGGGCATCACGAGTTCTTGCGGCCCTTGGTCCTTGGCCCGGACAGTTTCCCCTGGTTTGCAGCCAGCGCCCAGAACCAGGCAGAGCACAACAGCGACATAGCCGAGAACGGTTTTTATTCCGACGATTGAACCTCTGGTACGCATTGCCTTCATGATCCCTGCCTTTTCCTCAACCTTTATAGGCGACCGAGGCGGTACGATCGAGTTTGCCCCAACCCACCAGCACCCCTTTACTCGCTTTGACAATGGCCGTGATGACCGCATAACTCAACACCGGCCGGTAGATAAACCGCATGGGCAGGACCAGCCAGATCTGGGACAAAGGCTCCCTTTCGATGAGGCAGGCAACCGCAGCCAGCAGCAGGTCGGCCCCGAAAAAAACCAAAAAATAAAAATAAAGAATATTGTTGGCCGGACTCATCAGCAGCGAGAGCAGCAGAATCGCATCGATGATCGGGCCGAGCGCCACCAGCAGGATATTGAAAAACCAGGCGCTTGGCAGACTGAACCAGCCCAACGCCCGATATTTTGCATTAAACAGCATCTCCCGATGCTTCCATAGACACTGCAAGGTGCCAAAAGCCCAACGGAACCGCTGCTTGGCAAAGGCCCGGATGGTTTCAGGGGCCTCGGTCCAGGCCACGGCCCTGGGGGCATAGCAAATCCTCAACCCCTGCTTGTGCAGACTCAAGGTGAGGTCGGTATCCTCCGCCAGGGTATCGGTGCTGATCCCGCCGGCCGCGAAGACCGCGCTCTTCTTGAAGGCGCTGACCGCCCCAGGCACCACGGTGATGCAGTTGAGCAGATGATAGGCCCGCCGATCCAGATTGAAGCCGCAGGTATACTCAAGGGACTGGAACCGGGCCACAAGGGTCTTGGGGTTTCCAACCCTGGCCCGCCCGGAAACCGCGGCCACTGATGGGTCGGCAAAGGGCCGGACCAACTCGGCAATGGTGTCCGGGGCAAATTGGGTATCGGCATCCAGGCTGATGACAATCTCGTGGCGAACCGCGTCAAAACCGGTCTTCAAGGCCATGGCCTTGCCAAGGTTGATCTGCCTGAGCAGATGGAGCCGCGCCTCGCTGTGCGCCATTCCGGCCACGATCTCGGCGGTTGTGTCCTTGGAGCCGTCGTCGACCACCACCACCTCGATCTCGCCGGGGTAGGTGCTGCCCAATAGCGCCCGCAGGGTTTGCTCGATGACCTTTTCTTCATTATAGGCGGCGATCAAGATGCTTACCGGCGGCCAGGCGCCAGGGGCCGGAGGCCAAGGCGGCAGCCCGGCCTCGCCGGCCCTTCGGCTCCGAATCGCCAGCCAGGCCACGCTCAAGGTTCTCACCACCACCAGGGCGGTGGCCACGATCATAAAGGCCCAGAAAAATTCCGCCACCGCATGGATAGCCGCGAAGCCGCTTTCACTCACCATCCTGGTCATGGAGCGCTGGCTCTGGGGCACAGGCGGCATCAACTGCTCCAGCGGCGTCCCAAGCATGACGGACAGGGAAACAATGCTGTCGCCCCTGGCCTGGAGATAATCGATGATTTTAGGCAAGGCCTCGATGGTCTGGCGCCGATCCCCGCCCGCATCATGGAGCAAAACGATATTCCCCCCCTGCTGACGCCCCCTCTTGATGTTCTCCACCATGAACGCAACCCCTGGCTGTGCCCAATCCTCCGGGTCGATATCCTCGGTAACGGTGATGTAGCCAAGCCTCTGGGCAAGCTTGACGGGGACCAGTTCTTCCGGGTCATGGGGGTTGGTGTCGGCGTTGTAGGGCGGCCGGAAAAGAATGGTGGAATGATTGGTTATGGCCTCGATCAGGCGCTGGGTCGCATTGAATTCCAGGTAGGCCCGCTCTTCGGAGACCAGGGCGATATTCGGGTGGGTATAGGTGTGGCTTCCCACCGTGTGCCCCTCGCGGACGATGCGCTTTACCAGATCGGGATATTTCTCCATGTTCGCCCCGACCATGAAGAACGTGGCGCTCACCCCCTTGGCCTTGAGAATATCGAGGATCTTCGGCGTCCACTTGGGATCAGGGCCGTCATCAAAGGTGATGACCACGGAATCCTTTGCCCCCCTGCCCTGATGCACGATGGTGAGGTAACTTGGGAATTTCTCATAGCGGGCAATCATCTGGGGCTCGGGATCAGTGTTTCTCTCAAGCACCAGCCGCCGTACCCCATCGGCGCGTTCGTCCGCCATGGTGATGAAATTTCCCCGGCCGATATGAGCGATCATTGCCCCGGGTCTCATGGTTTCCAGGGGGGCAAGAGTAGCGCGGGTAAGGGCCTTGGCGGTATCCAGCCTCAGGACATCCCAGATACCAGGGTCCTCCGTGCCCAGCCGCGAGATGGCAACCCCCCCGACATGCTGCGCTCTTCCGGCCTTGAGCTGGTTCAAGAAGGTAGCCGCGTCCAAAAACCAGAGGGTATGGGCCGCGCCGGAGTCCTCATAGTCAAAATGCGGATTGTAGGTTGGGGCGTCGAACTCGCAGGAACTGAGCGAGGAGCGGCCTGCCCGACTCATCACATCCTGAAAGCGAACGGTTTCCGCCTCCTTTTCCCCCTCGGTCCAATCATAGCCATAGGAGCCAAGGGCCAACACCCACTGTGACGATTCCCCGTATTCAATAATGGTCTCGAGCCAGCCATTGAACCATTCCGCCGAGGCAATCGGCCCGGGCGGGTCGGATTCGGAATTCTCGTCATGGAGCATGGCGACGAAATGATCCACATGCTCGGCCAGGGTATCCAGATCAAGAACCTTCAACTCCCTGCCCATGGGCACGCAGAGCCACAGCTCCAGCCCCTCGGCATGGAGCGCCGAAGCAAGCTTGCGCAGCAAGGCGGTCATGGCGCCCCGATAGGTTGGATCAACCTGCTCCCAGTCAATGACGACCCCGCCCGCGCCCATGGCCTTCAAGCGCCCCTTGAGATCGACGATGAACTGATCCTGCCTGGCTGCCGGCCCGTTGATAAGCCCTTCCACCGCTTCGGGCCGCCAGGCCCCTTCCCCGCCCATGTTGCGAAGAAGCGGCAGAAGGACAAGGCCCCGATCCTTCACCAGGGCAAGAACCTTCTGCTCCGTGGCGGCCTTGATCCCGCCACGGCCATCCTCAACGGTGAGCCAGTCCGGGCAGAGATGGGTTAATGTATCGGCATTGGCTTTGAGGGAATCAAAACTGCCTGGGTCCCAACTCTCATAAAAACCAAGCCGGATCTCCTGAACATAGGCAAGTTCCGGCCTCGGCGCTTTTTTCAAGGAAACACCAAGACCCGATTGATCGGCAAGGAATGGCGAAAACGCTGCGGGGCCGCTATTGCCCTTGGCAAAATTCCGCCACAACGGCTTGGTCGCCAACTGCTTGGCCTGATGCTCCTTGGTTTGCTGGGTCTTGAGCCGGGACTTGAGTTGCTGCACTGCGGGGGGAAGGGCAAGCTGCGTCGGGAGAAACAGGGTCTGCGTGAAGAGGATCACCCCGACAAAAAGAAGAAGGCCCGCGGCAAACAGGATGAGCCGGAGCCTGGGCCAGCGCTTCCCCCGCGCATCCAAAAAGACGAAGGAATCCGTATTGGCGGCAGGGGAAGGGCTTTGGGATTGACGAGGGGTATCCGTCATTTTTACTCACCGCACCTGCGACTCGTCCGAACACACCATGGATCTCCAGGTGTCGGTTCATTTTTTTGCAAGACGAGGCGCGCAAGGGGCTGAAGATATTCCATGCCGCAAATCATACGCCACTCGCCAAGGAAAAGCTAGTGGGCTTGACGGCGGAAAGGCTGTGCCGGCGAAGGCAATAAAAATCCTTCCCAAACCAGCGGTGCTTCCCGTATATAGACTCCATGCACACCACCGACCCTCGCCCTGGCTTTGCCCAGCGGATGACCAAGGAAGAAATCAACACCTGCCCCGTGCGGAGATGGGAGGGGCCGGTCCACGTGGTCCGCACCCCAGCGGAGTTGAACCATGCTGTCCGCGCCCTGACGGGGGAGACCATCCTCGGCTTTGACACGGAAACCCGGCCCGCCTACCACAAGGGCGAGAGCTACCTGCCTTCACTTCTGCAACTGGCCGGGGAAAAAGAGGTCTTTCTCTTTCAGTTGAAACCTCTCGGCCTGCCCGGCTCCTTAAGGGAAATCCTTGCCGACCCCAAGGTGGTCAAGGCCGGGGTTGCCCTGGCCTATGATCTTCAGGAACTGCACCATCTGGCCCCGTTCAGGCCGGCAGGTTTTGTGGATCTTGGCAACCTCGCCAAAAAGGCCGAGATAAAAAACCACGGCCTGCGCGGGCTGGCGGCGGTTTTACTGGGCTTTCGCATCGCCAAGGGGGCGCAGACCTCGAACTGGGCCAGGGATGTGCTGGCCCCGACCCAGATCCAGTATGCCGCCACCGACGCCTGGGTGGGGAGGGAGTTGTATCTGAAATTACAGCCGAACGAGGAAAACTCCAGCCGCTGAAGTCCTTGCTGACTACAGGGTACAATCAAAAATCGAACAGCTCACCCAGCAAGCTTTTGTGCTTATGTTTCTTGTGGTACCCGTGGCCCTGCTGGTCGTACCCGCCCTGATGCTGTTGCACGGCCTGCGGCTGTTGCATGGCCGGAGCTGCGGAACGCTCGATAATCTTGTCCAGTTCCCCCCGATCCAGCCATACCCCGCGACATTCCGGGCAATAATCGATCTCCACTCCCTGACGTTCAGCCATAACCAAATTTACCGTGGTGCATACCGGACATTTCATTGCCTATCTCCGTGGGTTTATTTTTTTCCGTCTTCTTTTTTATCCGCGTCCTTGCTCGACTCGGCATCCGTTTTTTCCGTTTGCCCCTTATTCTCACTTGCGTTGACGGCCTTGGCTATCTCAGCGATAACGTCCTTCTTCACTTTATCCGCCTCCTGGATTGCCAGTTCCTTGACCTGATCGCAACCGCTCAACCCCATGGCCGAAAAAAGCAGAAAAACGGTGATTGCCTGGACATACTTTTTCATTATTGCATTCCTCTTTTTGTTTTTGAGTAATAAGCCATCAGACACGAGCCCCTGCCTTTTTGTTCCACAGGCTTTTTTCGATCTCGACAATCACAAAGACCACCACCCCCGCCACCAGGGTTTTGCCCCAGACGGTCAGATCAACCGGCGCGCTTTGGAACAAGCGGTTCATCACCGGCAGATAGGTGTAGGCCACTTGCAACAAGAACATGGCGACCACCCCGCCGAGCACCCAGAGATTTGAGAAAAAACCGAGCTGGAAAACGGATTTTTCCAGGGAACGGCAGTTGAACAGGTAGAACAGCTCCACCATGACAAAGGCATTGACTGCGGCGGTGCGGGCCTCGGCAAGGGTCGCGCCGTCGGAGAGTTCCCAGGCAAAGAGCCAGAAGGCGGTACCCAGCATCAGGAAACTCACCAGGGTAATGCGGAAGATCACGCTGTGACTGAGGATCGGCGCATTGGGCTTCCTGGGGGGCCGCAGCATGATGCCCGCCTCCTTGGGTTCAAAGGCCAGGGCCAGGCCGAGAATCCCGGCGGTGGTCATGTTGATCCAAAGGATCTGCACCGGCAGGATGGGCAGGGTGACCCCGAGAAAAACAGCGGTGAGGATGACCAGCCCTTCGCCAAGATTGGTGGGCAGAGCCCAGGCAATGAACTTGACCAGGTTGTCGAACACCCCCCGCCCCTCTTCCACCGCCGCCTCAATGGAGCTGAAATTGTCATCGGTGAGAATCATGTCCGCCGCTTCCTTGGCCACCTCGGTGCCGGTGATGCCCATGGCCACGCCGATATCCGCCCGTTTCAGGGCCGGGGCGTCGTTGACCCCGTCGCCGGTCATGGCCACCACCTGACCCCTGGCCTGGAGCGCCTCCACCAGCCGGAGCTTCTGCTCCGGGCTCACCCGGGCAAAAACTGCGGTATCTTCGGCCCTGGCAATGAGTTCACTGTCCGAGAGTTTTTCCAGCTCCGGGCCGGTGAGCACCAGCCCCCCCTGCCCGGCAATCTGTACGGCGGCCTGGCTGTAGAGTCCGACCTGTCTGGCAATGGCCGCAGCGGTCACCGGATGATCGCCGGTAATCATCTTGACCCGGATGCCTGCGGCCTGGCAGGTTGCGACTGCGGCCACCGCTTCCGGCCTTGGTGGGTCGATCATCCCTTGCAGGCCGAGGAATACCAGGCCTTCGGTCAGGTCGGCATGGTGGATAGTCGAAATTTCCGGGCCCACCTTCTTGCCGGCCATGGCCAGTACCCTTAAGCCCTTGGCAGCCATGGCCTCCACCGCGCCATGGATTTCGTCGGCCAGTAGGGGAACCGCATTGCCCTGCCCGTCAAGCTGGCTTGCGCATCTGCTCACAACCGCCTCCACCGCGCCCTTGAGATAGATGCGCCGGGTCGACGCGCCGGGTCCGGCCTCGTGCAGGGTGGCCATGTATTGATGCTCCGACTCAAAGGGCACCGTGTCCAGACGGGAGCTTGCGGCCACGGTTTCCGGGCCGAGGCCGCCTTTGCGGGCCGAGGTCAGCAGCGCCCCCTCGGTGGGATCGCCGTGTACCTGCCAGACCCCGTCTTCTTCGACAAGCTGGCTGTCGTTACAAAGCAGCCCGGCCCGCAGGCATTCCAGCAGCGCCGCAGAGGTGCTGGAAGCCGCTTCCGGGCCGTCAATCCTGCCCTGCATGGGGTTGTAACCGGTGCCGCCCACCGTGTACGCCAGGCCGCCGGCCACGATCTCCTGCACGGTCATCTGGTTTTCGGTAAGGGTGCCGGTTTTATCGGTGCAGATCACCGTGGTGGAACCCAGGGTCTCCACCG
>CAYTVV010000007.1:0-56463 GCA_964441875.1 uncultured Desulfurivibrio sp. | reverse complement strand
TGGCTGATCCCCACCGCCGAGGTGCCGGTGACCAACCTGCACCGGGACGAAACCCTGGCCGAGCATGAGCTGCCCATCAAGTACACGGCCTACACCCCCTGCTTCCGTTCCGAGGCAGGCTCCTACGGCAGGGATACCAAGGGGCTTATCCGCCAGCACCAGTTCGACAAGGTGGAGCTGGTAAAATTCACCACCCCGGAAACCTCCAGCGCCGAGCTGGAAAGCCTGCTGGCCGACGCGGAAGAGGTGCTGCAACTGCTGGAACTGCCTTACCGGGTAGTGCAGCTCTGTAGCGGCGATCTTGGCTTTTCCGCCAACAAGACCTACGATATCGAGGTGTGGATGCCCGCTCAAGATACCTACCGGGAGATATCCTCATGCAGTAATTTTGGGGAGTTTCAGGCCAGGCGCGGCGGGATCAGATATCGGCCCAAGGGCCAGAACAAAAGCGCCCTGGTGCATACCCTAAACGGCAGCGGCCTTGCCGTGGGACGAACCCTGGCCGCCATTTTTGAAAACTACCAGCAGAGTGATGGCAGCATCGCCATTCCCAAGGTGCTTGCGCCCTATTTTGAAAATAGATTTTGATGGGGAGAGGAGAGCGGCTTAACAGACGCCGCTTTGGGGGACTTTACTTCAAGACATACCGATTTTTGCCGCTCTGCTTGGCCTCGTACATATTCTGATCGGCCCGTTCCAGCAAGCTCTGCCCGCTTTCCCCTGCGAGGTATTGGGTTACGCCAATGCTGATGGTTTTTCGCACTGTTTCCTGGGGGGTCGGTTGAAAAATCTCCCCGGCAAAACGGGCCCTGATCCGCTCCGCCACCACGGTCGCCTGTTCGCCGCTGGTCACCGGCAGGATGATGGTGAACTCCTCCCCGCCGTAGCGGCAGGGAACATCATTTGTCCGAAGCGACTCAGCAATCACCTGCCCCAGTCGGGCCAGGACCCGGTCGCCATCCGCATGCCCGTAGGTGTCATTATGATGCTTAAAATTGTCGATATCCAGCAGCAACAGGGATAACGGGTGGCCATGCCGATTGGCCCGCTCCACCTCGAGCTGTAGGTGGGTGTTGAAGTAGCGCTTGTTAAAAAGCCTGGTCAACTCATCGACCAGGCTGAGTTCCTTGTAGCGGCGTTCGCTTTCGGCCAAGGCCTTTTCCGCCTTGACCCGCTCGGTGATGTCGGTGATATGCTCGACAATCCCGATGAGATCTCCGACCGGCCCTTTGAAAGGGGTGGAAATCGTACTGTAATAGACAGTCGTTCCCTCCAGCCCTTCCTTTTCTATCTCGTTTTCAACGCGCTTCACCCCTTTTTTGATCCGCAGCAAGGGGCAGTCCTCGGTGTTGCACAGGCAGGAGTGAAAAATCTCATAGCACTTCTGGGCATGCAGATTTTCCCGTTTCACCCCGGCCATCTCAAGAAATGCATCGTTGCAGCGCAGGATATTGCAGTGCTTGTCCACCAGGACAATGCCCCCGGCAACGGTTTTGAAGATCTGGTTGATCTCAATGTAGGCCTGCTCCGCCTCCATGGCCATGGCATTGGCCCGGCTTAGGGCCTCCTCCAACTGGAGGTTGTTGTCTTCCAAATCTTCCTTGATTTTTGCCAGGGCCAGATCAGCTTCTTCTCGCACCAGACAATCCTGCACCTGCCTGGAAGCCGCGGACAACCAGATGTCCAGCACCTTCTTTTCAAAAGGCTTGGGCATGAAGTAATTTATCCCGGCGGAAATGGCCGTGGCAATATCCTCCGGGCTGTCTTTACTGGAAATCATCAAGATGGTGAGGTATTTTCCCCGTTCTGAGGCGCGAAATGTCTTGGAGAGCTCCAGGCCGTCCATGTCCGGCAGCAACCAGTCCATGAGGATAAGATGGGGAATTCTCGTGGCAAAAGCTTCCCTGGCGGAGGAGGCGGTGTTGCAGACAACAACAGCGTAGCCCAGTTTTTCCACGAACTTTTGCAAAACATTGCAGACGGCCTGGTCATCCTCGACAATCAGGGCGGTAAGCCCTGTTTTTCCCGGCGCACATTCTGTCAAGACAGCTACTCCGCTGGATTTTTCCGGCCCTGTCTCACCGGAAATTGTCGCACCTTTTTACAAAGTATAGCAAATCTGTCCGATTTATTTCAAAAAATATGCAGCCGGACTCATCTCGGGGCCAAGGCCAACTCGATCAGGCGGTCGAGCAGGGCCGGAAATGGCAAGCCATGGGCGGCGGCCGCCTGGGGCAACAGGCTGGTCGGGGTCATCCCTGGGATGGTGTTGGTCTCAAGCACATAGATGCCATCGGCGGCAACAATCATGTCTGTCCGACTGTATCCCCTGAGATGCAAGGCCCGGTGCGCGGTAAGCGCAATCGCCTGAGCCCTGGCGGTCACCTCGAGCGGCAATTCCGCCGGACAGACCTCCCGGGAAGCGCCCGGCTGGTATTTGGCCTGATAATCAAAAAAGGCGTACTCCTCGCCGGGGATAATCTCAACCAAGGGCAGGGCGGTGAGTTCTTTATTTCCCAGCACCCCGCCGGTAATCTCCCGACCCCGCACATACTGTTCAACCATGACCTCGCTGTCAAAGGTAAACGCCTTGGTCAGGCCCTGAACCAGCTCCTCCTCATTCCGGGCCAGGCTCATCCCAAGACTTGAGCCCTGGCGGATGGGCTTGATGACCACCGGCAAGGAAATCCGCGAAAGGAGACGCCGGGGATTTTTTTGATCTTCCGGCTGCGCCATCTCCCAAGCGGCCACGGTGAGCCCGGCCTGTTTGTACAAAACCTTGGCCAGATTCTTGTCCATGGCCAAGGCGGAGCCGAGAACCCCGGCCCCCTGGTAGGGTATGCCCAGCAGATCAAGAAAACCCTGCATGGTGCCATCCTCGCCAAAGAGACCATGCAGCAAAATAAAGGCCACGTCAATCTTGTCGGCGTCCGCGGCCAACTGGGCCAGGTCCGTGGCCGGATCGTAGCGACGAACCTCATATTTTTCCCGATTGAGCGCCTGCTCCACCCCTTTGGCCCCGGCCAAAGAAACCTCGCGCTCGCCGGATTTGCCCCCGGCGATAAGGGCCAAACGAATCTTCTTTTCCATAGCTTTTTTCCAAATAGTTGCGTACTGAATTGTAAGGAATCATGCTGCCACATTTGGCAACACTGGAAGGAACGACACTTCTGACGCCAACCAATACTTGCGCCAAACACGTATCCTTATAATAACTTCCCTGTTTATTTTGTAGGGATTTTTACCGCTCATTCGGAAAAACAGTCAATGAACCAGGACATCATCCACAGACTACAGGAAATTGTCGGCCAGGACCAGGTAACCACGGTGCCGGAAGAGCTGTCCTGTTACTCCTATGACGGCACCGGCCAGGAATATCCTCCCGGGGCCGTGGTCTTTCCCGGCTCCACCGAGGAAATCTGCCGCATCATGCAGTTGGCCTCCACGACCCCGTTTCCCGTGGTGCCCCGAGGCGCCGGCACCGGCATGACCGGCGGCGCCTTACCGGTGGCGGGCGGCCTGGTCATGGTCATGAGCCGCCTGAACCGCATCCTGGAGATCGACCAAGACAACCAAATCGCCGTGGTCGAACCGGGGGTCATCACCGGAGATTTGCGCACCGAGGCGGCTCGACTCGGTCTCTATTACCCGCCGGACCCGGCCAGCCTGAAGTTCTGCACCATGGGCGGCAATGTCGCCGAATGCGCCGGCGGCCCGAGCGCGGTAAAGTATGGGGTTACCCGCGATTATGTCCTTGGCCTGGAAGCGGTGCTGCCCGATGGCCGGATCATCCATACCGGGGTCAGGACCGCCAAGGGGGTGGTGGGCTACGATCTTACCCGCCTGCTGGTGGGCTCCGAAGGAACCCTGGCCATCATCACCAAGATCACGGTAAAACTCCTCCCCGCCCCGGAGACCCGCAGCACGCTACTGGTCCTCTGCACAGGCATGGTCGAGGCAACCAGCCTGGTGGCGAACATCCTCGCCCACCATACCCCATGCACCCTGGAATACATGGATCGCACCGCCCTGAGCATTGTCCGGGACAAACTGCCGTTCCCCTTCCCGGAAGAGGCAGGAGCCCTTCTCCTGATCGAGTTTGACGGCCAAAAGGACACCGTGCCCCTTGCCGCCCGCCAGCTCACGGAATTTTTACAGACCCAGCCGGGAATCATCCAGAGCCGCACTGCGGAAAGCGAAACCGAGGCAAATCAGCTTTGGGCAGCCCGCCGCGCCATCTCCCCTTCGGCCTTCAGCCTCAAGCCCCATAAAATGAGCGAAGACGTGGTGGTTCCCCGCAGCCGGTTGCCGCAACTGGTCTCCTGCACCGAGGCCTTGGGCCGGGACCTCGGGGTCGTCATCTTCACCTTCGGCCATGCCGGAGACGGCAATATCCACGTCAACATCATGCTGGACAGGAATATTCCCCAGGAGGTCCGCCAGGCCAACACCGCCAAGCAGCTTCTTTTTGAGGAGGTCCTGCGCCTGGGCGGCACCCTGTCCGGCGAACACGGCATCGGCCTGACCAAGGCGGCCTATCTGCCCATGGAGCTTGACCAGCCGACTATGGCGCTCATGCAAGAGATCAAAAAACTCTTTGACCCGCACAACATCCTCAACCCAGGCAAGATCTTCCCTCCCCAGGTCGTGCCGGAAAAAAATATTTGACAATCAGCGCAATGATCGGCTATATAAACGGTTTCTTTTTAAAAATCTGCGCCACTTCAGCTTCTTGTGAAACAGGCGTTGGCTAAAAATTCTGAAACGTGACGTTGCAACCCGCATACTGGAGAGATCATGATCGAAATAGAAGTGAGAGGGGATATCGAACAGGCGATTCGACTGCTCAAGAAAAAGATGCAGCTTGATGGGATGAAAAAAGAACTCAAACGCCGCGAGTACTACGAGAAACCCAGCGCCAAACGCCGTCGCAAGCAAGCAGAATCCAAACGGAAAATCCGCAAGCTCATGATGCGCGGCGAGCGCGACTAACTTGCCGCTCTTCCCCTCGTTGGCTCATTGAATAAATGAACAGCAAACGAGGAAAATCTGCTGATAAATGCCCACGCTCCGACCGGGACCGGCCACAGCCGCCGTCTCCTTCCTCTCCACCCGGCGGAGCGTCTTTTTTTTCCGAGCCTTTCCTCGACCAGTTTCTTCAGTATCTCACCCTGGAACGCCGCCTGGCTGCCAACACCATCCTGGCCTACCAGGCTGATCTTGCCTCCTTTCTTGATTTTCTCCGCCCGAAACGTCTCAGCCAACTGACCGATATTAACGCCGGCCACCTCCGCGCCTATCTCGACCATTGCCATAGCCAGGGTATTTCCAACCGAAGCAATGCCCGCCGGATCTCCTCGTTGCGCAGTTTTTTCAAATTTCTCCTGGCGGAAAAATGCATCGCCATTGATCCCTGCGCCATCCTGGATCTGCCCAAGCCGGGTCGCCCGCTCCCCAAGGTACTCACCATCACCGAGGTGAACCGGCTCCTTTCCCCCCCGGCCAATGATGATTCCCTGGCCCTGCGCAACAACGCCATGCTGCATCTGCTCTACGCCACCGGCATGCGGGTTTCGGAGTTGGTCAATCTGCCCCTGGCCGGGGTCAATCTCATGGGCGGCTATGTCCGAGTTTTCGGCAAGGGTTCCAAGGAACGGCTCATCCCCTTTGGCGAGGCGGCCCGCGAATACCTCAAGGTCTACACCCGGGATGCCCGCCCCCGAATCCTCAAAAAACGAACCAGCGATTTTCTCTTTGTCACCGGCCACGGCAAACCCATGACCCGCCTGCGTTTCTGGCAGATCGTCCAGCAGAGCGCGCGCCTGGCCGGAATCACCAAGAAAATCAGCCCCCATGTACTCCGCCACTCCTTTGCCACCCATCTGCTGGAACACGGCGCGGATCTCCGCTCCGTGCAGATGATGCTGGGCCATGCCGACATCGCCACCACCCAGATTTACACCCATGTGGACAGCAACCGGCTCAAGAGTGCCCACCAGAAATTCCACCCCAGGGGCTGATTTTCCCGGCCTCCTCCGCTCCATCCATTGTCACCCCGCCCCTGATGGTCTATAGTTGGAAAAGGAAATGGGCACACACCCTGCGGAGGCATTGCCAGATATGGAAGTCATCACCACCCATGTAAACGCCGACTTTGACGGGCTGGCCTCGATGATCGCCGCGCACAAGCTCTACCCCGAGGCGGTGCTTGCCTTTTCCGGCTCCCAGGAAAGAAACCTGCGGGATTTCCTCGCCCAATCGGTGCAATACCACTACACTTTCCAGCGGCTGAAAAACATCCCTCAGGACCAAATCCAACGACTCATCGTGGTGGACACCCGCCAGGCCTCGCGCATCGGCGATTTTGCCCAATGCCTGAGTAACCCCGGCCTGGACATCCACCTCTACGACCACCATCCCGACACCCCCGAAGACCTGCACGGTTCGGTGGAACAGGTCCGACTGGTGGGCTCCACCACCACCATCTTTGTCCGGCTCCTCCGGGAAAAAGGGCTCCCGCTCACCCCGGAGGAGGCCACCCTCATGGCCATGGCCATCTACGAGGACACCGGCTCCTTCGCCTTCGACACCACCAGCCCGGAAGATCTGGAGGCCGCAGCCTGGCTACTTGCCCAGGGCGCCAACCTCAACGCCATCTCCCAGTTCATTGCCCAAGAACTCACCAGCCAGGAAGTCACCCTGCTCCATGCCCTGATCAAATCCGCCACCACCTACACCATCCACGGCCTGGACCTGGTGGTGGCCAAGATAGAACTGCCCGAATATATTGATGAATTCTCAGTCATTGTCCGCCGCTTCATGGTGATGGAGAACCTGGACACCCTGTTCGCCCTGACCCACATGGGAGGACGCACCCATCTCATTGCCCGCAGCAGGATCCCGGAAGTGAACGTCGGCACCATTGCCCGAGATTTCGGGGGCGGGGGCCATGCCTCGGCCGCCTCGGCCACCATCAAGGATCTCACCCTGATCGAGGCGGAAGAACGGCTGATCCAGCTCCTGCACAAGCATGTCCGGCCCCAGCGCCTGGCCCGGGAACTCATGTCCGCGCCGGTGATCTCCGGCCCGCCGACCCTGACGATCAACGAGGCGGACGAGCTGCTCAACCGCTACAACATCACGGTGCTGCTGATCGTCAATGAACAGCACGAAGCCATCGGCCTCATCTCCCGTCTAGTGGTGGGAAAATCCATCCACCTGGGGCTCGGGGACTCTCCGGTGAGCGACTACATGACCACCGATTTCGCCACCCTGCCCCCCACCGCCACCCTGGCCGATGTCCAGGAACTCATCATCGGCAACCGCCAGCGCTTCATCCCGGTGGTGGAAGAGGGCGTGGTCAGGGGGGTCATCACCCGTACCGATCTTCTCCACCTGCTGGTCAACGATCCGGCCCACATCCCGCGCCGCCTGCTGGCCGATACCGATCAACCTTCCACCGCTCGCAACCGCAACCTGAGCGGTCTGATGGCGGAGGTCTTGAACCGCGAGATCATCGTCCTGTTGCAAACCTTGGGAGAGGTGGCAGAGGAGACCGACTGCCACGCCTATGCGGTGGGCGGTTTTGTCCGCGACTTGCTGCTGCACATCAAAAATCTCGACCTTGATGTGGTCATCGAGGGCGATGGCCTGGCCTATGCCAAAAAGCTCGCCAAAAAACTGGGCGGCAGGGTGCGCACCCATGAAAAATTCGGCACCGCCGTGGTGAAACTGCCCGACGGCCTCAAGATCGACATCGCCACCGCCCGGTTGGAATACTACGAATATCCGGCCGCCATGCCCACGGTGGAACTGAGCTCCATCAAGCTCGACCTCTACCGCCGCGATTTCACCATCAATGCCATGGCCATCCACCTCAACCCGGACACCTTCGGCACCCTGGTGGATTTTTTCAACTGCCAAAACGACCTAAAAGACCGGCAGATCCGAATCCTGCACAACCTGAGTTTTGTCGAAGACCCGACCCGAATCTTCCGCGCCATCCGCTTTGAGCAGCGCATGGGCTTCAAGATTGGCAAGCACACGGAAAAACTCATTAAAAACGCGGTGAAGATGGAGCTTTTCGACCGCTTCTTCGGCCAGCGGTTTTTCAACGAACTCACCAACATCCTCTCCGAGGATAACCCCCTCCCGGCCATAACCCGCATGGCGGACCTCGGCTTGCTGCGGTTTCTGCATCCCACCCTCCGCATCGACCCAAAGCTCACCACGGTTCTGGAGGAGAGCCGGCAGGCCTTGGCCTGGCACCGACTTCTCTATCTTGATACGCCATGCCGACAATGGCTGGTCTATTTGATGGCCCTCATGACCAGCCTTTCTGTGCGCGAGGTGGTGGCCTTTTGCGAACGCTTCGAGGTGCCATTGCGCCACCGGCAGTTTCTTGTCCGGGAAAAACTCGCGGCCACCCGAATTGTCGGAATCATGAAACGCGCCATGCCTGAAAGCCCCAGCGGCCTATATCACCTGCTCAAAGATCTTTCCCCGGAAGGGCTTTTGCACCTCATGGGGCTCATAAAAAAGAAATCCGGAAAAAAGGCCATTTCCCTCTACGTTACGGACTGGAGTCAGCTGAAGCTGGAAACCGACGGCAACGACCTGGAACAAATGGGCTACCCGACGGGGCCGCTCTATGGTACCATCCTGCGCTGCCTGCTTGATGCACGGCTTGATGGCCTGGTACACGACCGGGCCACGGAAGCAGCCTTCATCAAAGAACATTTTTCTCTCCCGGATCAATAGCCGCCCATGGACATCCCCAAGCTCATTCAGGAAATTGCCATCCTGGCCCCCCCATTTTTGCTGGCCCTCACGGTGCACGAGTTTGCCCACGGCTTTGTTGCCTACAAACTTGGCGACCCTACAGCCCAACGCCTGGGACGGCTCAGCCTCAATCCGCTCCGCCACCTTGACCCCCTTGGGGTGCTGGCCTTTCTGATCATGAAGATCGGCTGGGCCAAACCGGTGCCGGTGGATGCTCGCTATTTTAAAAATCCACGCCAAGACATGGTCTGGGTCTCCCTGGCCGGAGTTTCCGCCAACCTGTTGCTGGCGGTGGCCAGCGGCCTTGCCGCCCGGCTGCTGATCCCGCTCGCCAATGTGCTGCCCATGCCCCTCTTTTGGCCGCTGATCCAAATGATCGCCGCCAGCGTCTGGATAAACGTGATGCTGGCCGTCTTCAATCTGATCCCCATCCCGCCCCTGGACGGCAGTCAGGTGCTCAGCAACCTGCTCCCCCCTGAGCTGGCCCGAATCTACGGCAAGCTGGAACCCCTCGGCTTTTTCATCCTCCTGGCCCTGTTTTACACCGGCGTCATCCCAAAAATCATGCACCCCCTGATCTCTTTTGCTCAGGGGCTGATCCTGGGCTGAAAACTTGTAAACATTCAGCAGCACCGCATCTGCTTCGCAGTCTCGTTGCGCTCGCTTAGCTGTCATCGGCCTGCTTGCATAGGCGGGCTATAGCGCGCAGGCCTCTTTCGCGCATCTGCGGCAGCAGCGAAGCGGCGCTGCTGAACGTTTACAAAATCAGAGATTAATCTGCGCTTTTCCGTTCTGGTAAAAGATTACGAAAAATTCTTGCCGATCCGCCGTATCTTCCGTGCTACACTTGCTTGCAGGATAACAAGCAAGGCCTGCACCATTGCCGCGAGCCACAAAAAGGATGCAACGTAATGAGCCCGTACAGCCCGGATATCCATGAGGTGCTTGCCTACGAGATAAAAAAGGAGATCGCGGACCGTTATTTCGGCTTCAGAAAACTCATCGAGGATGACAAACTCGACTTTGTCGAAAAAACGAGGCAATATTCCTTTATCCTGGAAAAACGGATCAGTTTTGATTTGATTCGCATCTACATCGTGCTCAAAGACGAAGCCCTCATCCACCGATTTTTGGCGCTTACCGCTCTGCCCACAGATCTTTTTTACGACCCCTACCTGACCCAATCCGACACCATCCGACAAAGGGTTTTTTCCGGGGTGCGCATCCACGGGCTCACCCATGCCGGACGCTTTAAAAACCTGGTTTTCGATTGCTACGAACGCCTTGAAGTGCACACTGCCGAGTACCGGACAAAATTTGACGAACTCAAAAAATACCGGGACACAATCAACGAAGAAATCGAGACCTTCTACCGCAAAAACGATCTGGGCTCCATCATGGGTTTCCTCAAAACCCTGGCCGACCCCAACAAGGCAGGCAGCATGGAAGGCGGCATGGAAATGGGCATGGCCCAGAGCATGGAGGCCAAGATGCACATTGAGCCGCAACTGCCGCCGGAACATTACCTGCCGGTTATCCACTCCCTACCTCCCATGGCGACCATCAAGGGTGAGCTGAAAACCATCATTCGTTTTGCCTATGAGGATCACGGTGCGGAGCTGATCCACCTTTTATCCCGGAAAGACAAACAGGCAGACCGTTAAAACCGTGGTCGTAAATTTATTTTGTTTTTGCATGAAACACCTGGTATAAAGTTAGGGGCACCTTAACTGTTAACATCCCCCTGGAGAAACACATGAAATTCCCACCTATCACACGTATGCAACATCTGGCGACCCCTGTTCTCTTCTTCGGCATCCTCTCCTGCGCGACTACAGCCTTTGCCGCCCACCCGCTGATCACGGACGATGCCGGCACCATGGGCGCGGGCAAGGCCCAGCTGGAAATGAACGGTGAGTACGGGCATGACAAGGAAGACGGCGTTACCTCGACAAAAACGGAGGGTGCCGCAACCCTTTCCTATGGACTCAGCGAGACGGTGGACCTGGTTGTCGGCCTCCCCTATCAGCATCTCCGGGTGAAAGAGGCTGACACCACTCTGACCGAAAACGGCATCTCCGACACCGCCATAGAAGTGAAGTGGCGATTCTATGAACATGACGACTTGAGCCTTGCCATCAAACCAGGTCTCACCCTGCCCACCGGGGACGATGAAAAAGGCTTGAGTTCCGGCAAGGCATCCTACAGCCTCTTTTTCATTGCCTCACAGGAAATGGACCCGTGGGCCTTCCATCTGAACCTCGGCTATATCCGAAGCGAGAACACCCTGGATGAAGAAAAGGACCTTTGGCATGCCTCCGTTGCCGCCAGCCTTGCTGTGACGGAAGACCTCCACGCGGTTGCGAACCTCGGCGTCGAAAGCAATCCCGCTAAACTCACCGGCAGCGATCCCGCCTTCTTCCTGGCCGGCCTGGTCTATGCCCTGTCCGAGGAATTTGATCTCGATTGCGGGATCAAATACGGCCTCACTGATCCCGAGACCGACTACACCGTGCTTGCGGGGGTCACCTGGAAATTTTAGCAGCCTATTGTTTGCGCCTTAAAACTGGTGGGCGACGGGAGTTGCCCACCAGACTGCCCTTACGCATCAAGCATGTTCAACGCACAGGGATAACAAAAAAATCCAGGGCGGATGTAAAATCCGCTTCATCCCCTTCCTTCCTGCCGGAGGACGTGATAGACTTTTTTGTGTCAGGAGAAAACCGGAAAATGGCAACGGTGCTTCCGGTTACAAGCGACACTATGGGGGGCAAAAACATGGCGGAGGAACAGGCACAAAAGGTTTTCGTGAAAGAGGACAGCAGCGCCTTAATACGCTGCGAATCCTGCGGGCTGGTGGAAACGGTGCACATGCAGGATCTTGCCTCCCTCGCCCCAGTGGTCCGGATCCGCTGCGCCTGCGCCGCTGTTTTTCCAGTACGCTTCGAGTACCGAAAGTTTTACCGCAAGGCCACCAATCTTGAGGGAACCTACCATGTGCTCTTCGATGAGAGGGATATTCCCGACCTCTCCCTGGCCAAAAAAACCATAAACTGCCGAGTTGAAAATATCTCCATGCATGGCGCCGGGTTCTCGGCGTTGGGCCGCCACAGGATCGAAAAGGATGCCCGGATTATCCTGGGCTTTACCCTTGATAATCCGAAAAAAACCTGGATAGAAAAAATCGGGGTGGTGCAGCTTGTCGAGGGCCCTTACATTGGGCTGCGTTTTGACGAGCCAGCCGGCGCCGACAGGGAGCTGGGCTTTTATTTGATGCCGTAGCCTGTTCCCCTCAAGACAAGGCCTCTTCGCTTTATTTTCTTCTGCGCACCCGGCTTTCCCCGTATCCCCTTGACCATTGCCAGGACCTCCCTCCGTGCCGAACCATGACCTGCTCATAACAAATGCCACGCTCCTGGCGAATCCCGCAGACGGACACCTACAAGAGGAGGCCTATCTTGCCGTGGCGGATGGCGTCATTGTCGAGATCGGCGCAATGGCCGACCTGCCCGCACGGCCTGGGGCGGATCGGATCATTGACGCTGCGGGCAATCTGCTCATGCCGGGGCTGATCAACTGCCACGGGCATGGGGCCATGACCCTGTTTAGGGGGCTGGCCGATGATCTGCCGCTCATGACCTGGCTTACCGAGCATATCTTCCCGGCCGAGGCCCGACTGGTCGATGCGGAAATGGTGTACTGGTGCAGCAAGCTTGCCGCAGCCGAGATGATTTTGAGCGGCACCACCACGGTGGCGGATGCTTATTTTCATGAGGATGCGACAGCACGAGCCTTTTGCGAAACCGGCCTGCGGGCGGTGGCAGCTCAGGGCATCATCGATTTCCCGGCGCCCGGCGTGCCGGACCCGGCCCAAAATATTGCGGCAGCGGCGGATTTTCTTGCCGCCTGGCAAGGGAAAAACCCCCTGCTCACCCCGGCCCTGTTCTGCCATTCCCCGTACACCTGTAGCCCAGACACCCTGCAACGGGCTAAAGGACTAGCCCGCGAGGCAGGAAGCCTTTTTTTCATCCATCTGGCCGAAACCAGGGACGAGATCAAACAGATCAAGGAACAACACGACTGCACCCCTGTGGAACTGCTCCACAGGCTTGGGTTGCTGGATGAAAACACGATCTGCGTGCACTGTGTCTGGCTAGAAGCGAGGGATATCGAGCTGCTGCGGGAAACCGGGGCCAAGGTGGCAACCTGCCCGGAGAGCAACATGAAGCTCGGCTCGGGCATCGCCCCCCTGGCCGAATTGCTCGCAGCCGGAATTCCTGTGGGCTTGGGTACGGACGGCTGTGCCAGCAATAACGATCTGGATCTTTTTCAGGAGATGGCAAGCTGCGCCAGGCTGCACAAGGTTGCCGCCCGCGAGCCAACCCGCCTGCCCGCCGCCGCTGTGCTGGGCATGGCCACTGGAGCAGGCGCCGGGGTGCTGGGCCTGGCCGGACAAACCGGCCGCCTAGCCGTGGGCTTGCGGGCGGATTGCATCATCATCGACCGCCGCCAACCCCATCTGACCCCCTTTCATAACCCGGAAACCCTGGTCTATGCGGGAAGGGGCAGCGATGTCGCCACCGTGCTCATCAACGGCAGGGTGGTCATGCAGGAGCGGCGGCTTCTTTCCTTTGATCTGGGAGAAACCTTGGATGAAGTCCGGCGGTTGGCCAAACGGGTGAGGGCAGGGGGATGAAAAGGAAGGGGCTACGTCCCGCGTAGTAACTGACAACAGGGAAATACGAGCAAGTAAAACGCTGTAAGCGAATATGGGGTGCGGCAGATGCGCGGCAGAGGCCTGAACGCTATACATCAGTATGCGAACAGGCCGATGACAGCTAAGCGAGCGTGAGTGAGACTGCGAAGCAGATGCGGTGCCCTGTGGCCGATTACATTTCAGGCCGCCTTCCAGCCGTGAATACCGACCAGCTTGACAAAGCAGACGCTTTCCACGGCGTTGGTGGTCACCACGCCCGCTTCTTTTCTGACCACCATGAGGGTCTGGCCTTCCTGATCGCCCACCGGCAGAACCATGACCCCTGGGTCGGCCAGCTGATCCACCAGGGGCTGCGGGATCTGCGGCCCAGCGGCGGTAACAATGATCGCCTCAAAAGGAGCATTGTCCGGCCAGCCCTCGGTGCCGTCCGCGACCTTACTCATGATGTTGTAGATCTGGAGCTGGTCAAAGGTCCTTCGGGCACGAGCCAGGAGGGGCTTGAGCCGTTCAACCGTATACACCCGTTCACAGAGCGCGGCGAGAATGGCGGACTGATAGCCGCAGCCGGTACCGATCTCCAACACCTTCTCCTGCCCGGTGAGCTGGAGCAGCTGGGTCATGAGGGCCACCACGTAGGGCTGGGAGATGGTCTGGCCATGACCGATGGGCAGGGGAAAATCGCCATAGGCCTGGGCGTGCAGGGCTCCGGCGACAAAAAGATGCCGAGGAACCGCCTCCATGGCGTGGAGCACCGCCGGGTCTTCAATGCCTCTGGGGAGCAGCTGCTCCTCAACCATCCGAGTCCGGAATTTTTCGTACTTGTTACTCCGCACGCGGCCCACTGATGACAACGCCGTTTTTCTTGAGTTCCTCTTCGTTATAGGCGCGATAGAGGCAGGTGGAAACAGTGTCCCCGGCAAAGGTGATGGTCACCACATCATAATTTTCCGAGCCCAGCTTTTCGCCGACATAGGGCGTTTTCCGCAGGAAGCTTTTTTTCACCTCACGATAGATCCAGATCTCGCCCTGCTCCCCCTTCTGTTTTTCATCCGGAGAACCAAGGGTGGCAAGAACCTCCTGCTGGGTGAGGTTGGGGGTAATCAAACAGATATCCGAAGAAAGATGGCGCACCGGATCACGGTAAAAACAACCTGAGCCGACCAGGGCCAACAAGCAAAGGCACACGACAAAACGCGGGGGGAAGGCACATCTCATTTTTCTCTCCTCAAGGAAAAGGGGTTGACGCAAACGCACGGGCAGGGAAAGGTACCGCGATTCGCCGTATTTTGCAAGAAACCGTGCGCCGGGTTTTTGGAGGCCGGGCAACAAACTGCGGTTGCTTTTTTGCTACGGATACAGGAGAATGTCTTGACCATCTGTGAAGATATATAATAAAGTTGTAGTGTTATCCATACTTTTTTTCTTGGCGAACCAGCGGTTTGAGTATCGGCGCCACTGTGCGAAGGGAGACCCACCATGCGTTGCCCGAAATGCGGCTATATCTCGTTTGACCGGCAAAAATCCTGCGGCAAGTGCAGCAATGACCTAACGGCTGTGGCCGAACAGCTCCAAGGTACAGTGGGCAAGGCGGCATCCCCGTTTTTCCTTGGCGCGATCCTCGGAAAACAAGAACCATACGCGGCCGAGCCTGGCCCTGCCCTGCATGAGGAGGAAGAGCCCCTTGACCTGGACGAGCTGGAGGCCGATGCTCCGCCAGCCGACGAGGATGACCTCGATTTCGCCGGAACGCCTCTGGACGAGGATGACCTGGAAGACCAGGCCCTGCCGTCCCTTGGTCTCGAGGACATCGATGTTTCAGACCTGATGCCGCCACAGGAAGAGGACGAGGAAGAAGAGCTTGTGCTGCACCTGGGAAACGAACAGAAAGAAACGATTCTGACCCCGGTTCCAACCCAAGATGAGGATGAAAAGGAAGATTCTCTCTCGGGCATCGAGTTTACCGGGTTTGATGCCGAGGAGACTCTGAACGTTGCCGACAAAGAAAGCCTCCTTGACGACCTGGAATATGAGGTGGCTGGCCCCCAGACCAATGCGGAGGATGAGGATATTATCGACCTCTCCTCCCTGATGAGTTTTGACGAGCCGCCAACGAAACCGGAGGCCAGGGGAGAAGATCACGATATTTTCGAGCTGTCCCTTGGAGATGAACCGGAGGAGCTGCACTTAAGCATTGAAGATGACAAGAGTGCCCCGGCCCCCGCCGATACAGCCAAAAAACCTGCCGGCACCGTGGCCGGCATCGCGGATCTCGGCCTGACCCTGGAAAACGATGACAAGTAAGGGAATAGACACGCCCATGCCTGGAGAACCCGCCCCCCAGCCCCAATACGCCGGGTTCCTCGCCCGCGGGATGGCCATGGGCATCGATATCCTCCTGATCCACCTGCTCTATTTCGGCTGCCTGTGCGCGGTGACTGCGGCCCTGTGGGGGCATTCCCCGCACTGGCTCGTCCTGATTCCCTCCCTCCTCTTCGGCCTGCTTCTGTTTCTGCTCACCTTTCCCCTGTTTGTCGCGGTCTATTTTCTGGCGCTGCATGGCTGGCAGGGGCAGACCCTGGGCAAGATGTTCATGGGCCTTAGAGTGGTGAGGGTTGACGGCGGCGAAGTGACCCCGGGCCTCGCCTTTCTGCGCCTTATCGGCTTTGCCCTGTCGATTCTGCCTTTGGGGCTTGGACTTTTCTGGAGCATCATCGACCGGGAAAAATGCGCCTGGCACGACCATCTGGCCGCGACCCGAGTGGTTATGACCGTGTCCTCGTGAAATAGGTTGACAAGCAGGCCAGATTTCAATATATGATAGCTACTTTTTTGCCGGGATAGCTCAGTCGGTAGAGCATCGGACTGAAAATCCGAGTGTCCCTGGTTCAAATCCTGGTCCCGGCACCAGTAAAATCAATGGTTTGCAGCTTTTTGGCTGCAAACCATTTTTTCGTTCTGGTCGCTCTCTGGTCGTTGTGGATTATTTCTGGTTCTCACTGGCTTTTCATTAGTTGTTTTAGTCTGTTACGTTAGTATTCGGTCAATCTCAAAGCCTAGCAAGAGGGTATAGATAAGTTGTCACTTACCAGCTAGCTGACCATCTCCTTAACAATCTCCGGTCACCCTCCGGTAAAAGCCACAGGAAATGGGCCTCGAACTCCAGAATTTCCAACCAAATCCCCTTTTCACAGAGTTACTGGTCACCGGCAACAATCTAACCCCCTTATCCTCTCCAAGCTCAAGGCTCAATCCCACCGTTATTAAACTCTTCAGCTGAGCGAGCATCTTGTATTTTTATTTGACTTACCCTAAAAAGGGCATACAATAAAATTGTAGAGACGGAGGCCTAACACAACTACTTAAAACGGCAGCGGTAACGCTATATTCGTTTAAAACAGAGACCTTCCCGTCCTCTCAATGAAGCATAGCTAGGTTCCGACTTGGCTATGCTCTTTTCATATCTTCTCCGGTTACAAGGCAGAATAGTATGAACTGTTGGGAATTCATGAATTGCGAGCGGGAAAAAGGCGGTGCTAAGCAGAAAGAACTTGGCGTCTGTCCTGCTTATCCGGATCATGGGAAAAAAATGCGCAAGTGTCCCTAGAACAATGTGTGGCGGGATAGTGGAAGGCGACTGGGCCATGAAACTCTTTGGCTGCAAAAAATGTAGCTTCTACACAAGCCCGTATTTCGAGTAGTCGTAAGGAGAGGCAAGCACCGCAGTACCTACCCTCCCATAGAAACCTAGCCCATCAACCGTCCCCATAAGCAAAGCCTTACCCCCCCGCCACCAAGCTTCTTCTCAGCAACCAACCGAATTACCCGCCAACTCCCCTTTTCACAGAGCTACTAATCCACCGTAACAATCTGATTACGTTCTCCTCTCCAAAAGACAAGCTCATAGTCAACACTTCCGGAAGTGAAGGCAATCAAAAAATATTATGACTACAGCACGTTAGATGTCATTCCGTTCTTGACGGCTTGGCCCAGAAGGAAGTATTAAATGAATAGTAATTCATTTAAATTACCATAAAGTCGGATACTAACCACATGACTCTGACCAAAGCTGATCTCGTTGAAAAGGTTTATAAGTTGAAGGGCGCTTTCTTGCCGTCTGAATTTTTACAGAAAAGGTAAGGTCTCATGGATATCACGAAAAAACCTGATGTTTCCCTATCAGGTTTACTGAATCTCGTTGAAATATCGAGTATTGCCTCCATCAAAGGGACGGTGGGCGGAATATTGTCTCTTATCAGCGATCCTACCGCCAGCTCATCTGATCTCATTCGGCTCATTGAGCTTGACCCGCCGCTGACGGCGAAGATTCTCCGGGTTGCCAACTCATCTTACTACGCCACCGCCCAAACCATCGGCGATATCCAGCAGGCCCTGATCTGGATAGGTTTTGACACGCTCAAGGAAATCGTTCTCACCCAGAAGATGAGTGAAATCTATCATGGCGGCACACCCGTCTCTGGCTATTCCCGTCTACAGTTGTGGCGGCATAGTCTGGCTGTAGCCCTTCTTGCCAAGACTATTTACCGCCGTGAGTTCGGCGAAAAGGGAAACAATGCCTATGCCGCTGGTTTGGTGCATGACATAGGGGTTATTGTCGAAGATCAGCTTTTGCACCAAGAATTCATGTTTCTAGTGCAGAGCTTGGAGAGCACGCCTCAGTCCCTGTCCGATGGCGAGGTTTCTCTCTTTGGCTATGACCATGGTTTGGTTGGCAAGGGTCTGGCCGAGAACTGGAATTTTCCGGCGGTACTAATCGATGGCATAGGCTTTCATCATAACCCTGATGGAGCACGGGAAGAACACCGCCTGTTTGTCAAAACAATCTTCATATCCGATTATCTCATGTTTGAGCAGGGATACGGCTATGTACCCATGCCGCTTCCAGATCGGGAGATTTTGCAGCAGTATGTCAAGGATCTTGGCCTGCAATGGTACGCCCTGCGGTCCATCGTTGAGCTGGTCCGGGAAGAGCTGGAAAAAATCGAGCAGAAAGGATACCTGATTGCATGAGCAATAACGATCCGGATCTTCTTCAGCGCATCCAGGAGCTTGAAACACAGGTGCGCCATCTCGGCAACGAGCTTCGTCTAACCAAGGAAGAGTTTGATGAGGCCACCGCCAAGTACCTGGATATTTATTGCAACCTGGACAAGAAGATCAACGAGCGGACCAAGGGGCTTGAACTGTTGCACCGCCAGCAGGAGCGCATCCTCAACGCCGTAGGCGAGGGAATCTTCGGCCTTGATAACCAAAACTGCGTCACCTTTGTCAACCCGGCAGCTCTTGTCATGCTTGGCTATGAACAGCTTGAAGTGGTGGGCAGCAACCTGCATGAAATAATCCACCTTCACAGGCAGAGAGGAGAGCTGTATCCCATTGAAGAATGTCCGATCTGCGCGTCCTGCCAGGATGGCATTGTCCACAAGGGCACCGAAACCTTATGGCGAAAAAACGGCGCTAGTTTTCCGATCAGCTACACCACCACCCCGATTGTGGAAGACTATGAAATCCTGGGCGCGGTGGTCGCCTTCGCCGATATTACCGAACGCAGGAAAATGGAAGCGAAGCTGCGTGAATCCGCCCTGACCGATGAGCTCACCGGCCTTTTCAACCGCCGGGGCTTCATGACCCTGGCCGACCAGCTGATCAAGGTCAGCGCACGCGACAAAACCGACCTCCTGCTCATCTATGCCGATTTTGACAACCTTAAATGGATCAACGACACCCTGGGCCACACCGTGGGCGATCAGGCCTTGGTTGAAACCGCAGTCCTGCTCCAGGACACCTTCCGTCTGGCCGATGTTATCAGCAGGCTGGGCGGGGACGAGTTTGTCATCCTTTGCACGGACAACTCAGCGTTGGGCAACGAGGAAACCATTCTCGGCCGCCTGAGCGAAACCGTCGAAAAAACCAACAGGATGACAAACCGGCAATACCCGCTGTCCCTCAGTGTCGGGGTGGGCCGTTATGAGCATCTGGCTCCCGGTTCCATTGATGAGTTGCTGCACCGGGCAGACCAGGCCATGTACAAAAACAAGGAAGACAAGAAGGCCCGCCAGCAGGACGGTTATAACCTTTAGCTCCACCGAGGATGAAAAAAGGAGCTTGTCCAATGTCCGGGATTTTCAGGAAGAGATAATGACTGGTTTGGACGCTAATGAAGGGGATAATACTGGAGATACCCTGTGAGCAAGAACGTAAAGACACATACCAAGGGGCCATTCAGGAATTTTTTGAAATGAATGACTCCCCTGTCCTCATAAAGAAGATCAGTGGCGATTACGTTCTCCTCTCCAAAAGACAAGCTCACAGTCAACACTTCCGGAAGTGAAGGCAATCAAAAAACATTATGACTACAGCACGTTAGATACCATTCCGCTCTTGAATGCTTAGCCCAGAAGAAAGTATTCGATGAATAGTAATTCATTTTAATTACCATAATAAACTTGGATACTAAGCATATGACACTGACCAAAGCTGATCTCGTTGAAAAGGTTTATAATTCCCAGGACATAAACAAACCCCATGCATTTGAAACTGTTGAAACCTTCCTCCGGATTGCCAAGAATCGGCTCGCTAAGGGCGAAGACGTATTGTTCAGTGGGTTTGGCAAGTTCAGTGTCAAAGACAAGAAAGCCCGAAGCGGCAGGAATCCTCAAACTGGGGCAAAATTGATTCTGGATGCCAGGAGAGTCGTTACTTTTAAGCCCTCGGGCCAACTACGAGCACGGTGCAACCATGAAACGGTACAAATACCGGATGAAGAACGGTAAAGAGCTCTGGGTTTGTGAAGCCTGCAAAAAAGCCAGAGCAGAACATATCCTCCTAGGCGAATTGAAGCTTATTGACAGAAAAGAGGATGACTCTGCCTGCGAGTTCTGCTCTTCTTCAACCATTACACCCCAACAGCAAGCAGAACTCTGTGTGCATCAGTAACGGAAAAACCAGATCGGCTACTGATCCACTGGCAACAATCTGAGCCCGTTATCCTCTCCAGCCTCAAAGCTCAAGTTCATCACACTACCATTATCGCAGACCCATTGAGGACCCTTAAGAAATCTGCCAGGAAAACCCCTGCTATCAGTATTTTATCCGTATTGACTCTACTTCCGGCGTCTGAGTATGGTGTTGCCCAAGTCACCGGATATCCTCTTGTCCGAGATTGCTGAGTTTTTAATATTCATAGGGACCATTGAAGAACCTATTATGAAAAAGACCGAATGTGAAGAAGTCGGGAAACAGCTTTCTACCCTGAAGGACGAAATCCTTTCGCAGAAAAAAGAGATAGAAGCACTACGCAAGAGCGAGAAACGCTATAGAGATATCTTTGAGAATGCCAATGATCTTATCCATTCCTTGGATACGGAAGGCCGCATTCTCTATGTAAACAGACTATGGCGAGAGACCCTCGGTTATTCCGAAGCAGAAGCAACAAATATGAAAATATTTGATATTGTGGACACCATCTGCCAGACAAAATGCAAATCGCTTTTTGTCTGTCTCATGAAAGGCGAGAAATGTGCGCCAACCGAAACAATATTTACTGCGAAAGACGGGCGAAAAGTTGTCGTGGAAGGCCGCTGCAACCCTAAACATGAAGATGGAAAACCGGTAGAACTTCTCGGCATCTTCCGTGACATTACCGAACGTAAACTTCATGAAAATGAAAAAGAGAAGCTCCTCTCCAACCTCACCGAAGCATTATCCAAGGTAAAGGCACTGGAAGGGATCCTGCCGATCTGCGCATCATGCAAGATGATCCGTGATGAAAATGGGGCTTGGAATCAAATTGAATCCTATATCAAGGCTCATTCTGAAGCACAATTCAGCCATGGAATCTGCCCGGATTGTGCAAAGAAACTCTATCCAGATATTTACAATAAAATCAGTCGAGAATGACAGATACCTACTACACTGGGCTACTGATCCACCGGCAACAACCTGACTTCGTTATCCTCTCCCGGTTCAAGACTCACGGTCATCACGCTACCGTTATCACAGAGCCATTGAACAGGTACACCACGCTCAACAATAAGGCTCAGTACCTCCGGGCTGAAAAGAGCTCGCAAGCGGGAAGGATCAACCCCACCGTTATTGAACTCTTCAGCTGAGCCAATAGCGTAAGGATCAAGCCGGAGTTCAGCTACCGGGGCATCTTCTTCAGCATTCTCCTGACCGTAGACTAAAACCGAAAGTTCTAGGCTGTCATCATGAACATCCCGGATCATAAAAATCCGGATCACAGACAAATCGTTATTCAAATCCTCCGCTGATATAACAAACGCCTGCTCCAGATCCGCCAAACTGATCTCAGTTTGCATATATTTTGCCTCATTATAATTGCTTTCAAATAGAAAAAGGCCGGTCCCCTTACTACGGAACCGGCCTTTTTAGTTATAGTTTTGGATTACTCGCGGGAGTATCGTTTTAAGGGTCACTCCGGCAATATTCGGGAAGAAGATGCTCTACCCGTTCACGGATATTTCCATTGATGAAAGCCTTGAGCTGACGGAGCAATAAAGCCATGGCTGCCAGATCATCGATAAACCCTCCTGGCAGAAAATCAGGAATGGCATCAAATGGGCATATGAAATAACCCAGAGCAGCCACTATACTCACCTTCACCCAGACCGGAATACCAGCCTCCCTTAACAAGACAGACAGTGTGACAGCGCTTCGTATTAAAGCACTACCTGCACCCCTAGGCACCCCCGCAATCTTATCCCAAATGTCACGGTCAGAAATTCCCTCCTTATGATGACCTGTCATAACGGTCACAATATCCTGATTTCTTTGATATCAGAGGCCTTCTTGATCCCCCAGTACTCTTCCAACTCGCAATCAACCTCCAAAAATCCAATCTTGAGAGATTTAAGCTCACTGAAGGAGATGTAACCCCACTCGGCACAATCGATGTCTCCGTTTAAAATGGCATAGCCGAAGAACAGATCATCTCCATCATATTCAGCAATGTACCAGTCACAACCAGCTAAAAAGAAATGCAGATGGATGACCTTATCCTTGAGGGCGATATCTTCTGTGTCATACAGCCTTGGGACACGGTCAAGACGTTCCTGTAAGGGGATGTTCCACATGGTTACCCCCTTTCCGAGTTAAAAATCGGATCGTTACCAATGGAACCTGATGGATGGATTTCATGCATATACTACCTCCTTGTTGGATACGGTGGCCCTGAAGCTGACCAATTCAGCCAAAGGAATACCTCTAAGGAAATAATATTTGCTTCAAACTCTGATTGTTACAGGCAGGTGGGAACAGGGAGTAGCGGAGGGATTCAGGCCCCCCGTAATCAAGGCAATTTTAAATAGATATTATCAATTTAAGCCAAGGAATATCCAGGCCTGGAGCCGGGAGATCCCCTGGCTTTTTTCGTTTCTGCCTCAATTCACCATAAGGAGAACTACCATGAGCAAAGCCAAAGCGGCAGCACCATCAATAACATCATCACAAGCAGGAAAATCATCCGGTAATGATGCACCAGTATCTATGACCCCTGACACCGTATCAGATTCCGTTGAATCATCTCCCGCTGCAACGTCAAAACGACCAATGCCCAATATGGCCATCAGAATCCTATATCAGGGAACCTGCCCTAAACTCACCACCAGAGGAGCAGGACATCTGACATACGAGATCGGTATCGATGATGCCACCGGAAACACCTTCATTCGTATTGCAGCCAATGCCAGTAGCGGCGCATTCAGTCATGAATGGATAGGTATTGGCCATATCCGCACAATGCTTGAGACCGAGAAGAGACACGCCTTTCCTGCAAGCGTAATGCACCCTCTGTTCGTCAAACGGTCCAGCAATAACCAAGGATACCTTTCTGCCATTTTAAAGGCGGAGGGGGTGCTAAAGGCCGTTCCTGGGCAACCCTCCATATTAAGCCTGAATAGCTGGGACTCGCTCATCCAGAAAATCGATTCCCTGAAGAAACAAAAAGTCAGCCTTACGGACCATATTGCCATTGCTGCTCAAATAAAGGCTGAGAAGAAAGCCCAGCTCATGACGAAAGCGCGTTCAGCGAAACCTGGCAAATCTTCGGGAAAATCTAAGAGCCCTGACCCCACTCCCGATCAAGAGGACGATGTTGAGGATTCGCAGGAAGACTGACACCCCCTTATCAAAAAAAAACTGCGCACTTTCGGCAATGGCGAAATTTTAAACTACCAAATCTGTCCCGGCTTACAGGAGAGTGACCGGAAAGCCGGGAGTGTCAGGGTAGCTTTCACCGCTAGCAATCAATTTACAGAAGGGGTCAACGGGCTTTCCCTCCAGTGATCCCTTTTTTGCACCCAAATTAACACGAAAATCAGGTCAAAAAATATGCTGGAGGGCTTTGTATGTCAACGAAAGAGAAAATATCGAGGAAGTTTCACTTTACAACGAAAAAGATAAAAGATTTGAAACAGCATGATCATAACTCATCCTCCACAGATCAGGAATATTCCGATACAGAGGTGATAGGCCTGAGGGTCTTTGTGTCAAAGAATGGGCGCAAAAGATTTCATCTCAGATACTGGCTCCAAGGACGCAAGAGGGTGATCAAGATTGCTGACGCAGATTACGTTTCCCTTCCAGATGTAAGGGCCATAGCGCGTGACTACAAGGGAATGATAGCCAGAGGACTTGACCCCCTGGATGATCGCCTAAAGAGTCGGTCCATTCCTACATTTCAAGATTTTGTAGCGGAGTCCTACATGACTTGGGCCAAAGCCCACAAGAAATCATGGAAAGACGATGAGCGAATGCTTGAGTCTGACTGGATCAAGACCTTTGGGAAAATTCAGCTCAATAATATCACCCGGCGTAGCGTTCAGGATAACATCATGAAAATCAAACAGCGGACTTCGGGAGCCACAAGTAATCGGCACCTGTCTTTGATATCCAAGTTATTTTCCTTAGCCATTGAATTGGAGGTCTTTGAGGGCGATAATCCATGCTCAAGGCTGAAGAAGTTTCAGGAAAGCACAGGCCGGGAGCGATTTCTTGCCAAGGAGGAGATCAAGAGCCTGCTAGGTGCATTGGATGAATTCAAGGGAAACGTCGCAGCACTTCTGATCAAGTTTCTTCTGTTCACAGGGCTGAGGAGAGGGGAAGTTTTACAACTGAGGTGGGAGGATATAAGCCAGGATTTACAGCAGGCCCATATCAGGATGGAAAATGCAAAGAACAAAAAGTCCCGATTTGTGGGGCTTAATACCTTGGCTCAGTCCGTATTGAGAGCACTTAGCGCTATCAAGGTTGAAGGGAATCCTTACGTCTTCCCAGGAGCCATACCGGGTAGTCATTTGTCCAATCCGAACAAAACTTATAAAGCGGTGAAGCGTAAGGCAGGCTTAGGGAATTTGAGACTACACGATCTTCGCCATAGTTTTGCCTCCCTCAGTCTGGCAGGCGGTGCCAGCCTATTTGAAGTGCAGAAGATGCTTGGTCACGCTGATCACAAAACCACCCAAAAATATGCCCACGTTTCAGAGATTGCGATCAAAAATGCAACCGAGAACACAGCCAAAGAGATCATGAGTGCTTTGGGGTAAGAACCTGATAAAAAATATGATATCCAAGCAGGAACTGGGTATCATATTTTTTTTTGACACATCTCACAATCTATGGCCATAACAAATGACATTCTTGGGCTCACCAAAATTGTTAGGTTGTAACTTGTATCACCAAAACAATATTGTCGTTTCAGTAAAACTGTTTTTAAAAAATGGGCGTTCAACGATCTATGAATATTGAGAAATTAGAAGAAAAAGTTCAATCGCTTGTAGCGAATCTTAACGAAGAAACGTTCATCTATGATCTGTTACTTGCATACGAACAACCAAAGGCATCAATCACCCGATTACAAAACGGCGACTATAATTTCTCGAAAATTCCGGGCCAAATCCTCTAGAAAAAGAACCTCTTTTTTCAAGAGGAGAACGAAGAAGATCTTCATAGCCTCATTGACAAGCTGAAAAACGACCCCGCTATTATAAAGCATCGACCTCGCTTCATTATTGTCACTGATTTCCAGACGCTGTTATCGATTGACACCAAAACCGAAGATACGCTTGATATTCCAATACCAGTCTTGCCAAAGCATTTTGATTTTTTCTTGCCTTGGGCGGGAATGGAAAAGTCACAACTCCAGACTGAAAACCCGGCAGACATCAAAGCAGCAGAACGTATGGGGCGGCTCTACGACCTCATCCTGGAAGATAACCCTGCGGCAAATGAGGCTGACAGGCACGCATTAAACATCTTCCTCTCCCGCCTTCTTTTTTGTTTTTTTGCTGAAGACACAGGTATCTTTGCTGATGGCCAGTTCATCAACGCTTTAGACTCCCATACCTCACAAGATGGCAGCGACCTACAAGCCTACCTGCAAAAATTCTTTAAACTCCTCAACTCGCGCGAGCGATTGGATTACCCCAAGTTTTTACAGAACTTCCCCTATGTCAATGGGGGTCTGTTTGCCACCGATTACTCAGTTCCAAAACTCAGCGCAAAATCGAGAAAGATCATTGTCGAGTGTGGCGCGCTCAACTGGAAAGCTATCAACCCAGACATTTTTGGTTCCATGATCCAAGCTGTGGTGCATAACGACCAGCGTAGCAGCATGGGGATGCACTACACCTCGGTCGTCAATATCATGAAAGTAATTGAGCCACTATTTCTCAATGATCTTTATGCTGAATTGGAACAGGCCGGAAACAACAAGAACTTACTAACAAAACTGTTGGAGCGGCTCTACCATCTCCGCATCTTCGACCCCGCCTGTGGGTCTGGCAACTTTTTAATTATCGCGTACAAGGAACTTTGCAAGCTGGAAATCGAGATTTTTAAACAGTTGTTCGGCAAGCAGCTCTCTTTCCGATTTCGCAGCAAGATCAAACTCACCCAGTTTTATGGCATTGAGTTAGACGATTTCGCACATGAGACCGCCAAACTTTCACTGTGGCTGGCCGAGCATCAAATGAACATCGCTTTCAAGGAGGTATTTGGAGAGGCGCGCCCCACATTACCGTTGCAAGATGGCGGACATATTGTCTGTGGCAATGCGACACTCCTGGATTGGGAGGCTGTTTGTCCGAAGGACGCGGGGGCAGAGATTTATGTTTTGGGGAACCCACCTTACCTAGGGTTCTCAATGCAGAATAAAGATCAGAAAATCGATATGAAGCACGTCTTTCATTCAAGAAATGATTATAAAAGACTAGACTATATTGGTTGCTGGTTTTGGCTGGCTGCCAATTATATAAAAACCATAAGGGCAGAATTCGCATTTGTTTCAACCAATTCTATTAGCCAAGGAGAGCAGGTTTCTTTACTTTGGCCACATATTTTTCAACTTGGACTAGAAATAGGTTTTGCTCATCAATCCTTTAAATGGACCAACAACGCTAAAGGGAATGCAGGGGTGACATGCGTTGTTGTCGGAATCAGAAACTCCATTAAAAAGCCAAAATGGTTATTCAGTAGCGGTGTCAAACATAATGTAAAGAATATAAGCCCATACCTCACGCAGGGGCATGATTTGGTTGTATCAAAACGCAGTAGTTCCCCGCTATCAAATATCCCAGAAATGCTCAGAGGCGATATGCCTATTGATGGAGGTAATTTAATATTATCCGAAGATGAGAAAAATCGTCTAATCGCAGAACATCCTAACTCCTCAAAATTTCTAAGGAAATTTGTAGGGGCAAGTGAATTTATGAAAAGCACTTATCGTTGGTGCTTGTGGCTAAAAAATGATGTTGATGAAGCCCTGAAAATAGAGCCTATTCGGAAAAGAGTTGATGCTGTGAAAAAAATGAGGCTTGAGAGTGAAAATGAGTCTACCCGGCTTTTTGCAGAGACCCCATACCTTTTTGGGCAAATCCGCCATTTAGAGGTTCCTTCCATTATAGTCCCCAGAACCACATCTGAGCGTAGAACATATATTCCCTTGGATTTTATAGATGAAACAACAATAATTTCTGATCTTGCCAGCTCGATTCCTTATGACTCAACCCATATTTTCGCCATCATCTCTTCCCGCATGCACATGACCTGGGTACGCGCTGTAGCTGGCCGCTTAAAAACGGATTATCGTTACTCTTCATCACTCTGTTACAATACCTTTCCCTTCCCAGAAATCAATGAAGCACAAAAAAAGGCTCTCGAAGATCATGTTCACAAGGTATTGGATGCACGGGAACTTCATCCAGAAAAGACAATGGCACAACTCTACGATCCAGACAAAATGCCCGCCGCCCTACTTCAGGCACATCACGAAATGGATTTAGCAGTTGAGCAGTGCTATCGCTCACGCCTATTCGGAAGCGATGAAGAACGGCTGGAATACCTGTTCAAACTGTATGAGGAAATGGTAGCAACTGTTAAGGCGGAAGGAGAGAAGTAATGCCCAATCTTGTTGATGTTACATATGCCCAGACTGGTCGAAGTATTTCCACCAATACTATGGGAATGCGTGAAATGCAGGCTCGGGCCTTTGAGGCGAGAAATGCTCAATATCTACTCCTGAAAGCCCCACCAGCCTCAGGGAAATCCCGCGCCTTGATGTTTCTGGGGCTGGATAAACTTTTTAATCAGGGACTCAAAAAAGTCATTGTTGCGGTACCCGAACGCTCTATTGGCAGCTCCTTTGACTGCACTGATCTTACCTCCTATGGTTTTTTTGCTAATTGGAATTTCAACAACGATTACAACCTTTGCACACCGGGTGGAGAGTCCAGCAAGGTTGGCGCGTTTAAATCCTTTCTCAATGATCCACGCGAGACAATCCTGATCTGTACTCATGCCACCTTGCGCTTTGCCTTTGATGCGGTAGAAGAGTCCGTGTTCAACAATACGTTGCTAGCAATTGACGAATTTCACCACGTTTCGGTTGATGCTGAAAACAAATTGGGTGAGGTGTTACGGTCCATTATGAATAACACCACGGCTCACATTATCGCCATGACAGGCTCTTACTTTCGGGGAGACAGTGTCCCGGTACTGTTACCCGAGGATGAAGCGAGATTTTCCAAGGTCACCTACAATTATTATGAACAATTAAATGGCTATGACCATTTGAAAACACTGGGGATTGGTTACCACTTCTATCAAGGCCGGTATTTAAGCGCCATTGGTGAGGTGCTGGATACCGACAAAAAGACCATTCTGCATATCCCCAATGTCAACGCCGGTGAATCCACCAAGCATAAGCACAACGAGGTGGATACCATCCTCGACATAATCGGCACAATGACCCATCAGGATAAGGAGACCGGCGTCCTTTTTGTAAAACGTCATAGTGATGGGAAAGTCATCAAAATAGCTGATTTGGTCAATGATAATCCAAGAGATCGTGACAAGATTATCGCCTATCTTCGTCAAATGAAAAATGTCGATGATATGGACCTTATTATTGCCTTAGGTATGGCAAAAGAAGGCTTTGATTGGCCGTTTTGTGAACATGCACTCACCGTAGGATACCGTGGCTCATTAACTGAGATCATTCAGATTATTGGGCGGGCTACACGCGATAGCAGCAACAAAACCCATGCCCAGTTTACCAACTTGATTGCCCAGCCGGATGCAGCAGATTCTCAGGTGAAACTCTCTGTAAACAACATGCTCAAAGCTATTACTGCCTCGCTGCTGATGGAGCAGGTTCTTGCCCCAAATTTCAAATTCAAAACCAGGCGCTTTGACGATGAGGAGCATGAGGAGGGGACCATTAAAATTCGGGGCTTCAAAGAACCAAGCTCACAACGCGTCAAGGATATTGTGGAATCAGACCTCAATGACCTCAAAGCCGCCATCCTGCAGGACAACAAAATACTTCAAACATTACCGGGCGAATTCATTGACCCTGAAGTGATCAACAAAGTCTTGATCCCCAAGGTTATCCGGACCAGATATCCTGAACTCAGTGATGAAGAGATAGAGGAAATTCGCCAGCATGTGGTTGTAGATTCGGTCATCAAAAATGGCGAAATCAAAGAAGTGGGTGATCAACGCTTTGTGAGGATGGCGGGGAAATTTGTCAACATCGAGGATCTTCATATTGACCTGATTGATCGAGTTAACCCCTTCCAGAAAGCCTTTGAAGTGCTTTCAAAATCAGTGACGGCAAAGCTGCTAAAGGTGATACAGGAAACCATTGACGCTGGGCGCATACAGATGACTGATGAGGAGGCGGTAATTCTTTATCGTGACAAGATTGGGCCATTCATGAAAATGCATAGCCGGGAGCCTAATATCAATTCAACTGATCCGCTGGAAAGAAGGCTGGCTGAGGCGGTGGTCTATCTCCGGAACAAAAAACGACAACGGGCAAGCGGTAATAGTGAATGATTGATTTTATCAAAGAGTTAGAAAATATTTTGGAAACTGATCCGCTTGGCTTGCTAGAGACAAAACCAAAGGCCTCGTCAGGAATGAATGCAGATGAGCGGTTGATCGCCACGTTCGAGGAGATCAATACTTTTATCCGGGAGAACAACAGAGAACCAGCCGCGAGCAGAGATATCAGCGAACGTAAACTGTATAGTCGCTTAAAGGGGTTAAGAGAAAGCCCCGAGAAAGCTGCTGCTTTGGCGGAATTTGACACCTTTAATTTATTAGGTGACGTAGTAATTCCTGAACCTAAAGAAATTAACACCATCGATGATGTGCTAAACGATGATGTCCTAGGGTTGCTTGTAGACCAAGAGCCAGGTGAAGCTGATCCAGCGGACATTTTTAAGCTCAAAAATATCCCCAAAACCATTGATTCGCCGGACTATATCGCTAAGCGTAAGCCATGTGAAGAATTTGCGCAATTTGAGCCATTATTTAAGCAAATTCATGCCGGTCTGGTATCGGGGGAGAAAGTAACGAAATCATTCACCAGTGAGCGACAAATTGCTCCTGGTGAGTTCTTTATCCTACAAGGGATGCTGGTTTATGTTGCTAATCTTGGCACGTGGGAAAAGAGAAACTACGGTAATTTCAACGCACGCCTTTACTGCGTCTTTGAAAACGGGACTGAGTCCAATATGTTCCTGCGCTCTCTCGCAGCAGCACTCTGGAAAGATGAGAATAGTCGTCAGATCCTGGACGCTGCTCAACTTGAACTGTTTAAGAAATCCGAACAGATCGCTCAAGAAGATGAAGCTACTGGCTATATCTATGTGCTGCGATCTCTCAGTGAAGATCCACAAATCAAGGGGATTGAGAATCTGTACAAAATCGGTTTTTCAAGTCAACCTGTTAAGCAACGAATCCAGAATGCCCCGCAAGAACCCACTTATTTGATGGCAAATGTAATACCGGTAACCGAGTTTCAGACATACAATTTGAATCCACAAAAACTCGAAATTCTATTGCATACATTTTTTGCAAAATCCTGCCTGAATCTCGATATTTTTGGCAGTGATGGGAAAAGATATACGCCACGGGAATGGTTCGTTGTGCCATTGCACATCATTGAAACAGCGGTGGAACTTCTGATCAATGGCGATATTGTGAATTATCGCTATGACAGCCAACGGCAGGAAATTATAGGAAAGTGAATAATAAGAGACACACTTTTGTTCCCTATTGGGGAACTTTTTTCTTGATCCCAGGAAGGGAATGGTATACAGGTAGATGAGAGTTATATCAAAAAAACAGCTGACATATTTTGGGAATCTCTTCCCAGACGCGAAAGCAGCTCTCCAAGCATGGTATGCCGAGGCAAATTTTGCTGCCTGGAAGAATCCAGCTGAAATCAAAGAACAATACGGTAATGCCAGTATTCTGAAAAATAGCCGGGTAGTTTTCAATATCTGCGGCAACAAATACCGGTTGGTGGTTCAAATAAATTTTCCTTACTCCGTAATTTATATCCGCTTTATAGGTACGCATAAAGAATACGATGCTATCGATGCGGAGGTCATCTAATGATTCCTAAAATTATCAAAACAGAAGAAGAATACGAAAATACCCTAGTGCGCATTGAATCTCTCATGGATGCTGAGCCAGGAACCCAGGCAGGTGATGAGCTTGAGTTGCTGGTGACCCTTGTAGAACTCTACGAGGAGGAAGCCTACCCCATTGACCTTCCCGATCCGGTTGAGGCCATCAAATTCCGTATGGAGCAGCAGGGCCTGAAGCAGAAGGATTTAGCCCCCATAATTGGAAGCCGAAGCAAAGTATCAGAAGTCTTATCAAGACGGCGACCATTGAGTTTGGCGATGATTCGCAAACTCCATACAAGTCTGGGGATCCCAGCAGAAGTTTTACTGAAAGACAATGATACGGAATTCAAAAATCTTCCCGGAGATCTGGACTGGGGTAAATTCCCATTTCAGGAAATGTTCAAACGAAACTGGCTTGAGTTTTCAGGAACTCTTGCCGAGGCCAAAGATTCGGCTGAGGAATTGCTCACCTCCTGGATGGCTCCATTAGGCGACTTTGCATTTCAGCAGACAGCCCAGCTTCGGCAGCACATTAGGGGGAAAGACCAAGCCAATGACTATACTCTAATGGCTTGGCGTATCAGAATTTCACTTATTGCTATGGAACAAGATCTTCCAGATTATCAACCGGGCACAATCAATCAAAATTTTGCCCATGAACTGGTAAAACTGAGCTTCTTAAAAGATGGGCCACTTTTAGCCCGAGAATTTCTCCAGAAAAATGGCATACGTTTCGTTGTTGAACCCCATCTGCCCAAAACACACCTTGATGGTGCAGCCCTTCGCCTGCCAGATGGTTCGCCGGTTGTCGCGTTGACTCTTCGCCATGATCGAATTGATCATTTCTGGTTTACTCTTTGCCATGAGCTCGCCCACATAGCCTTGCATCAGGGGGAGGATGGCTGGGAGGTTTTTCTCGATGATCTGGACAGCTCAGACTTAAATGCTATTGAGGGGGATGCCGATCAATGGGCCACTGAGGCGCTAATCCCCAACGAAATCTGGAAAAATTCAGGCTTGAGTAAGCGCCCAAGTCTTATAGCTATTAACGAGTTTGCAGCAAAACACCGAATTCATCCTGCTATCCCAGCAGGCCGTATTCGGCGGGAACGACAAAATTACACATTATTCAGTAAACTCGTCAGCAATGGCCACATACGAGAATCTTTTCTTACTTGATTCATACCACATCGGACTACCCAACCCTCCGGCACAAAATATCAGCTCCATTCCAATCTTGACGAGTTAAACCGACCAGGGACTTCCTTGGTCGGTTTTTTTTTTATTTAAAATCCCAGGCCTAGATTTCAACCTGTAAGGAGGCACGATTATCTGACTTTCACAGACCAGTCTTGAGCACAACTCCAAGGCTTATTTTTTCGTTAAAATGAACAAAACATTAGGGATATCATAAGGTTAACTACTGGATAAATTGAGTCCTCGCCATGAGAACGTATGGACTACCCATACTGATGGCAACTTTTTCCGGTGATTCTCTAATGAACGATCATGACAAAAAAAAGTGGCACCTCAACCCAACAACCCTCTTCTAAATTTTCATTTACCAACCGCCGCCTGGAACAGCTGAAACAACCAGAAACCGGCAAGACCCCCAACCAGATCGAATATTCAGATGTAGTATGCATAGGCCTGAAACTTGTTCACAGTTGCCTAACGAACAGAAAGGTATTCCATCAGCGATACTATTTTTTCGGCATGAAAAAGAGTATCCGAATTGGGGAATTCCCAGCGGTTACCGTTGAGCTTGCGCGTGAGATAACCAATGCTAATAAGGCACTATTGGCACAGGGACTGGACCCGGCACAGGAGCGTGTGAAGCAGTCTGAAAAGCTTACATTCAAGCAGTTTGCTGAGCAAATCTACCTGCCTGACGCCATGACCCGAAAAAGATCCTGGATTGACGATAAGAGCAAGCTAGAGAAGGATATGTATAAAGCCTTTGGTAATCAGCTGCTGGCCGATATCAGTAAGGGAACCATTAGCAAATATATCAACGGGATTTGTAATCGTACCAGCCAGAGTACCGCAAACCGGCATAGAGCTCTATTATCCAGCATGATGAACATGGCCATTGGTCATGACCTGCTGGACAAGAACAACGTGACGCATATCCCAAAATTTGCGGAATCTACAGAGCATGGCCGCAGCCTATTGCCAGAAGAGCTCAAACAGCTGCTCACGGTCCTGAGTGCTGCCAGCAAGCCAGTATCAGCCTTGGCCATCAAACTGCTCTTAGCAACAGGTATGAGAAGGTCAGAATGCCTTCAGCTGGAATGGCGTAGCATTGATTTTAACGGATGTTTCGCCAAGCTTGAGATGGAGACCACCAAATGCAAGCGAGCTCGTAACGTCATCCTAAACCCCTCAGCCATTGCTATCCTGAAGGAACTGGAAAGATACAAAGTACCCGGTAACCCTTATATCTTCCCTGGTGAAAACGGGAGTCACCTTACCACTGTGAGAAAAACTTTCGAGAGCAGCAAAAAAGCGGCAGGAATCGAGAACTTTAGGCTACATGATTGCCGCCACACCTTTTGCAGTATTCTGGCTACCTCGGGGGCTTCTCTTTATATGATTCAAAAGCTTGTGGGACACCGTAGCACCGCCATGACCCAGCGATACTCTCATCTCAATGAGGATGTGATGCAGGAAACTTCAAAAATCGTATCAGATCAGCTCGGTTTGGCGCTGGCAATATAAAGGACATCCTAAACTGAATCCGGCACTAAAAACGGACGCTATGAAACAATTTCGATAGTGACTCGGTTGGATATAGCATAATAATGACAAATCAACCTCAGGGGCTGATTTGTCATTATTATTTCTGATAGTTTAAATAATCAAAACCTCGCACAACATTCTTACAGGCCGAAGAAGACCAGGGTAATCAAGATGAGTTTCGAGACATTGCATATAGATTCCAAAGATTTTTTTGACTGGGTACGTAATTGCAGACCGAAATGCGATTACGTCTTTTTCATGGCCTATGATGCTGAATGGTTTGAAGAGAATGGTCGCAACGTGGTCCTTTCATATCAAATGGCTACAGCATCACCAGAGAAGACAAGCAACATCATCGAATACATGAAACATGGGCAACGACTCACCCTGGCAGAAATCGTTGAACTGGGCATACGATCCGTCACTACAGAGGATACACTCAACGAGCTGAGAGGGAGAAAGGTCCAGGTTATCTTAATCAGTCATCATACAACAGCTGAATGGAGTGTATTGGCTGACCGAGATGAGTCGTACATCACAAAGAGGCTTGTAGAAGTGCGCGGTTCACCCATCACAGATGGCAACGCAATCCAAATAGCGATCAGTAATGGACTCCCGGTCGATGTTCAGATGTTTGACACCATGTTACTGGCCCCAGCCTCCCATAGAAGCCTGAAGCAATTATCAACCCTGCTTGGATCAGAGGGCGATCAGAAGGAAAGCGTTACACAGTTTTATATTGGAAATATGAATCTGTATTTGCAAGACCATCCAGACAAGTTTGAACAATACGCATTAAAGGATAGCGCCATCACGTTGAGGCTATTCTTCATGCTTCAGCAAGCACTAAATGATCTGGTTTCAGGGGAATCCGGGAAATTTAAACTGTATCGAACTCTGGCTTCTGCCGGGGTGAAAAGTTTTACCAATAATAATCCCTGGTTTGGAAAATATAGGAAGGAGTTGAAATATAAATTTTCCAGAGAATATCAGATCATAGCTCGCAGTTATTATGGCGGCAGAAACGAAAGCTATTTCATAGGCCGCACCAATGATTACAGCGAAACAAAGAATAAGATCTGGATCGATATCGATTTTACAGGCTGCTACCCAACAGCAATGGCGTTGTCTCCTCTGATCGATCTTGAGCAAGAAGCCGATTTTATTCCTCGGAAATACATGATTGATGATGTAATCGCGGCTGAATTGGAGGCTAAGAGCATCAGTCCGGAGATTATCGCAAGATTAAGAGAAGCCCTCGCACACTCAAGAGTAGCTTTCGATAAGGAGATGATGACGCTGCAAACCAAGATCTCTTGGCAAATCAGAGAAAAAACCATTGTCTACGATAATAGATTGGTTAACAGCTGGCACCATAGATGGACAAAGGCCAAAGAAACAAAAGACGATTCGATAGAGAAGATTTCCATCCCCGGATTTGCCAGAGTTCATTTCAAATTCCCTCCTGATACACAATTCCCATGCTTACCTATCAGACACCCAGAGTACGGCTTGCTTTATGTTCTTGAGGGAGAGACCACAGTACCGGCAACTGAAATAATGCTGGCAATGGAAGCTGGCGCTGAAATAAATGCACTTACCAGCTTTGAATTACCGGTGAAAGAGGCAGAGAACAAGCCGGTAAGATTTCTTCTGGAACACCTCGCTGATCTTGCCAAAAAAAGGGAAGAATACAAGCGAAAGGAGACCAGCGAGTCAAAAGTGATGGAAAAATTGCTGAAAGAATTCACCAACTCTCTTTATGGAAAATTCAGTCAGTCAATAAATCCTCGCAGAGTCTATAACGCAGCCACAGGAGAAAAGGTCGAGTTAGGAGAATCAATCGTCACGGAACCTTGTACGGCTGCCCTTGCGACTTCATTAGCCAGAGCGGCCTTGTCAGCAACCTTGCTTGGCGTAGAACGGTTCAATAAGGGGAAAGCACCTGCGGAACAAGTCACAGTCATTAGCGCCACTACAGACGGCTTACTGATAGGCATACCAGCCCCAGAGAACTTCACTGTAATTACTGATTATTACGAAAATAATTCATCAAAATTGAAGAAAGAAGTTAAACACCAGTTGCCAGAAATACTGGAACGTTTCGGATGTTCTGGGCTACTCGATGAAATAAATAAATATTTACCTATTCGCCAAATGCAGAACTCTCGTAGAGAGATGACTGGCAGCAATGAAATTTTAGAAAACAAGCATCTGACTGACAAAATCATATCCGTTAAGACCAGAGGCCAAATTGGAAAAATATCGAATAACGACACTGTATTAATAGCAAGATTCAACCTGAAGCCACCATTGAGCGAGATTCTTGTAGATCCTGAAGAATACAAAAGAGTAATGGATGATAGGGGGGTTGAGAAAGACTCTTTAGATGGCGATTGGATACAGGGCCATTTGGATGAGATAGAAAATGGGCGTAACGCGATTACCACATATTCTTTTATCACCCTGAATAGTTTTCAGAAGATCGCCAAGAGTAAAGGCAAGCTTGATCTCACCAAAAATATTAACCCGCGTAAAATAAACACAGATTATGATTGGAAAAGAAAATTGATCTGGGCAGACGAAACTAGGTCAAGAGTCTTGCCGTATACCAGACCCTATATCAATACGGCTGAAATGTTAAAACACCGCAATGAAATGGAGTACCTTAGGCGTGCTGGCAAGGTTGCTCGGCCAGAGAATATCCTTCACCGAATAGCGGTGAAAGGGACTTCATTAAACACGAGAGGAGGGGAACCTGTAGCCGTTACCAGATTGTTCCTGAGAGGGTTATTACAGGGAAAGATCAAGGCACAGCATGAACCTGGCTCATACACAAAAGCAGCTGATAAAATTAATACCATCTGGGGATCGAATAAGTTAACACAGCCGTACCCAAAGAACTGGACAAAAAACGATTTCAAAAATGCTCAAAGAGCAGAGTGGGAACCTGGTTGCATTCTTCCCAATATCACACTGCGAAAACTGGTCAGAGACTTGGCCGAAGCATTTACAGTTGACCCAGATACAGCAGAGGCCGCAATCTTTACGATAGAAGAGTTTGAAGCAATCAACTCTAGAATCATTGGGTATGTGATAACAGCCATTGTCAGAGCACCTGGAATGGGGATAACCTCTTTCTGTAACCTACAGGAAAAAGGATTATTACCAACCCGGCAGAAAATGGTGGATACTTTCAGGGGCCAGTTGACCGAGGAGCAAGTAGAGGCCTGCATGGCTCAACACTTTATCCCCGGAAAACTTGAAACGTTTAAAGCAAAAACAGTGAAAAAGATCTTCTACCGTCTTGGCATACCGAGTAGCGATAGTGAAGCCTGTGCCAGAATCTTGGCCCCACCATCACAAGTTACAAGGGCTCCTCGTAAAAACCCAGGGGAACAAAAATGCACAGACCATTTCATCATGGCAATTCTGCAACCTGATATTAAAAATAGGGATATCAAGACATCCGAGGTGCTAGATAATCTGAAAAAATACGGGGTAACCAAGAACCGATATTATCAGTTGAAAAAAGGGAAATTTAATCCCAATTCCATCAAGAATACCCCTGGCAACAGGCAACAGATATCCAGGATGGCAAAGGCCTTAGGCCATGACCCGTTACCGTTAATAGATGTGCTGGTTGAGAAATAATGAACGAATCAGCCAAAGAGCCCAGCCCAATTTTTACATTAGCCTTTGATGCTGATGAGTTTAAGCTGGTTGCTCTGAGCATTGAGAGGAATGATGACAACACCCACTGGGTAAAAAGAACCCCCTGCTCCAGGTTGGATACATATAAACAGTGGAAGAAGACTCGGGAGGAAGGGCATGACGGGCTCGAATTCTATACATCATGCCTCATCTTGACTGAAGCGGAAAGCTCGCAGAGGAGACTTCTAAAGAGAATAACCAAACCAAACTCAAGAAATATCAGTCTTGCAACAGAAATTACTGCACAATATCTAAAGCAATCATTAGAAAAAGCAATGTTGGAAGATGAGTTTCCCTATACAAAATTTACCGAGATGAGCCTGAAGGACAAGAAAAAATCAATGACAAAAATAAGCATAAAACAAATGAACAATTTACTTCAGGAAGCCTTTATAGGCATCAAGCAGCAGCTTGGCTTTCCAGAGAAAAACCCTTGCGAATTGGGTTATAAAATCACCCCTGAGGTTGTGGCGGCGGCCAAGGATGATAAGTGCATTACCCGCTTGAAGCAACACCTCCCAACTGAATATATCTTCCGCCAAAAATTCGAGACTATTTGCCAAGATTTGAGAGAAAACTACAGTTCGGATGCAGAAAAGGTGATTGAAGCCCTACAGAAGACAGAGTCAAGAGATCACCTCGCTGTTTTTTCAATCACTACGCAATACAATCAGAACTATGTCAGCATGGTTAATGACCTTGGCAGTTACGTCAAGATGGAGAGTTGGAAGTTTCTGAATCTGATCGAAAACTCCGACATTCCTCGTAGGCTACATGAGTTTGTTAAAAGGAAAATGAACAACCCTGATGACCCTTTCGAGTTTAACAACAATAAGGAAGGTTGTGTTGTTGGCAAATTTAATGCCGAACAGTCTTGGGTTGATATAGCATGCTTAAATTCAGACACTGAAGCCACCCAGGATCGAGCGACATTTATTGTGGATAGCACGTATGTTCTTTGCCTTTACACAACACTGAAGAGGCTAGAGCAGGACAAAGAGAGGTTCACAACATTACAGCAGCAAGCCAACACCGCAATGAACCAAATAAAAGACCCATTCGAACTGTTACCCAGACCATTTTTATAATTCAGAAAAACAAAACACCGTAGCGTTGACCAAGCTGAAATTGGAAATACACCTAAAAACAATGAGAATAATAAAGGGAGGCACAAATGGACCCATTCCAACAAGGAGGGCTCGATTCACTCTGTGGCATTTACAGCTTAGTGAATGCTGAAAAAATAATAAATAAGACTAAAACAAAAGATTCTCAGGATCTTTTTAATGAAATTGTTAGGTTTCTTGCAGAGGAGAATCTTCTTGCTTCCATTTTGACAGGTGGAATGTTGCTTAAAAAATTAAAGCTTATTTTAAATGAAGTCATCGGCGACAGGATTCCTCAAAAAAAGCTGCCGTTCAATGCTCGTCCAAATCCTAACCTTGGTGATTTTTGGACAGAGGTCGAAATATACCTAAAGGAGCCAGGAAGAGCTGTAATCATCAGTTTAAGTGGGGTTCATGATCATTGGTCTACGATTGAAAAAATTACTAGCAACCAAATAAAACTTTTTGATTCAAATGGCCTCAGTCATTTAAATCGTGGATACTGTACCACTGCTGAACCAACGTCAAAGAGACAACACATAATTTTACCTGCCCAAACATTATTTTTATCGAAATAAGACATAAGGAGAACCTATGACTGACCATGAAAAATCAGAAAAAAATACGAATACAGAGAAGGTGGGGGAGATATTCGCCGATATCTTTACCGATACCTGTGAAACCAAGGATGGCTTGATGCAGGGCCTTGAGAATCTTAATTCCATTCCCAATTTTTCAGACCCACACCCACCAGCAGTTAAAGGCAAAGAGTTTATCGCAGGAGTGATGGGCTTTCGCAAAACAGGGGCGCTAAACATCACCGTAGCTTGCGGTAAAGCTCAGGTAAGATCTTTCTCCTTACCCAAATTTATTGCCATGATAGAGAATATGCATGACCCGGCTACTGCCACCATCATGCTGCAAAATTTCTCTGATCAAGATGAAAAACAGAGCGCTAAAGGGCAAATCCTTGGCAGAATAAATGCTGGGAGCTCAGCCATTCATATTATCCAAGGCCTTACTAGCCGGATCATCCGCAACGCATCTGATATAGCCCTTTTTGATGTCTACTATATCGATCGTGTAGACTTAACCTCCTTTTACCTAGCAGCCAAGGCACAGATAGGCAATGGAGACCAGCTAGAGACCATGATAGCCGCGTATGATGGCTGGAAGGCCTTTGACGTGCCCCTTGATCCCTTGAACCCATATGGTGACTGACAGTGCCTACAGAACGATCATACGGGCGAATCATCTGGCAAAGAAACATGCCAGTATTCCACATGGTGAATCCGCAGTCTCAGCAATTTATCATCTTTACTGAGCAGCTGATCAATCTCTACAGGAATATTGGCGAATTCGTCAGAATTAAAAGGAAAGACAACAAGGCTAGTCAAAAAACTGGGTACTACCTGGGCGAAATATACGGATGCCTTGAGGAATACACCCAAAACAAAAAGTCATACTACAAGCTGACTCTGTATATAGGGGCGGCATACAAGATTTTGCAGCTAAACTCAGCAGGGACAGAGTTCACTGACATCATCGAAGAACAAGAGTATTGGTTCCCAGAGGAAGAGTTGACAAGATTTATCGAATGTATCGATTCAATGTACAGTCAGCAAACTCATTTCACTATGTTGATGATGAACACAGACATTATTTTCCCAGGCGAAAAGTCCATTTTACGCGTAAAAAGCAAGTAACTTGATATTTTAAGTGTGTATGACTTTGTTGATACATGTTGTTATTGTGAGAGTTTTTAAAATTAAGAGATAACAGGCAAATTGCCTTAGGGCAATTCACCCGTTCTCTCTTAATTTTGGTGACTAAAGAGGAACCTGCTGCACAATACTCATTGTATGATTCACATGGTTACCCGGCTACATCATACAGTAATGCCAAGGCATATTATAACGATCAAATAAACTCACATTTTTCTTAGTTTTCAAAATTTAAAATACTGGAGCATACCATGACTGACGAAAACAAAGATGAAGAGGTATCCGTAGCTACTGACCTAGTGCCAGTAGTAACAGAAAAGGCTGAGCTCGTTGAAGCAGAGCTAATGTTGGACGAAGATGAAGAAGAGACTGATGCAGACCCTGTGCTTGTTGATGAAGCAGTAAATAAAATTAAAAATTTATGTGGTGAGGCTAACTTACATCACAGGAAAACAATGCTGGATATTGGCGAATATCTAATTCGTAAATTTTACAATAACGATCATAACAATGTGAAAAATAGGAAAAAAGCGATCAAAGACAAGTCTCTCAACATTGTCATAAAAAAACTAAAAATGAAAGGAGAGGACTCTCCATCCAAATCGTGGCTTTATACCACGATAAAATTAGTCGTAGATGATAAAGCGCTTGGCGGAGTCCAATCGTACGGACTTTTACCAATGAGTAGTAAAGTACTGTTATTACCATTAAAAAATGAGACACTCAAGAAAGAGCTCGCAGAAGAAGCTTTCAATAAAAAATTCTCCGTTAGTGAACTCCGCCAGAGAATTAAGGAGAGGACAGACCCTAAAGATTCCGGCCTACTGCGATCACTCAAAAATGCAACATACGTCACTAATCATACTGGTGATGCCATACTTACAGACTTTAATTTATCAGAGCTTTCAGCTGATGATCTCGCCAAAGCAAAGGCAACTGTTAAAGCTCAAATTAAAAAACTAGATGACATTATTAAAAACAAAACCTTTATGTTAGAAAAGTATCGGGAAATTACAAAATCAATCAATGCTGTTCCTAAGAAAAGTAAGCCAAAAACCTGAATAATGTTCGATTTATCATACATAAAACAATCATAAACTCAGTTTTACTTGAATACTGAGGATAGATTCAGAATTAAATAGTCACCTGATTATCGCTAATCAGGTGACTATTCATGACTTTTTATTCCGTTTAGCGAAAACTAAAAATAAATACCCTCTTTATTAGGCATTACTACACCACTGAGGAGAATTGCTCGTAACAACAATCTGTTACGCAATACCTCAGGCATAAATATACTCCCTTAATACCTGAGGGCCTCACTAATATACCTAGCGGATCACGCCCGGATTGTGGTCATGTTTGGCGGGGCTGATTGAGCAAAACCACAGGCGTAGCAGGGCTACGGCGAGGATCTTGCGAGTGAGGGACAGCCAAACATGACCAACAAGGCGGGTTGTGATTCAGAAAAAAAAAGGAATTTATTATCCTTCCCTAACGATTGACACGGCAAAAGTGGGCCAAATCGGCATTCAGTAGTTTGCGACTACCTAAATGGCAGGAAAGCAGCCAAGATCCCTGGGGACATTAATAGTTCCACCCGGCTTGACATGGTCGAACATCAAGCTCAAGGCTCAACCTTACCGTTATTAAACTCTTCAGCTGGACTTAGCCTAGGTATTTTTCCCGTGTTGCTTTTTAATGGCAAAAATGCGCATAATGTACCATGTGCATTTTTGCCAGGGACAAGCATGCTCAAGAAACGATAGTTTATATGTTCTAAACAGGGAGAGTCCAAATGATACAAGATGAATTGCTAATAATAATTAACATGTACAATTCTGAGGGATACTACAAGTATGGCAATATACCACCAAACAAACTTCAAAATGCCGCACAAAATTATCCTGTTGATCCGAGCGATACTCCACTTGCTCTAATAGATTCTACAGTAATGGGGTCAGCAAAAAATGGGATGGTTATTGGGCTAAAGGGCGTGTATTTCAAGAATGACTGGACGACAAAGACCGAGAAAAATTTCATCTCCTGGAATGAGTTAAGTAATAGCCACGCACCTATTGGGAATGGTGCGATGAATTGTGTCCAACTTATTCCAGGTTGTCCAATTAACATGTCCGGCTCATCAATGAGCAAAGGGTTACTTATTAATTTGTTGAATCAAATTATCAGTCTATACAAAGAAATATCTAATTCAAAATTGCATGAACCCAGACAAAATGAACAAAAAAACAATAGTCAAAATACTTCTTTAATTGAAAATCAGTCAAATGTTGTTGAATCAGATTTTTATTCTGAAATTGTTCCACAAATATTAGCACTTTGCATGACAGCAGATGGAAACATAGAAGATTCAGAGGTAGAGCTGGCAACAGCTATTATCGAAAATGATGAGCTAATTCAAGATAAGCAAACAGCACTGGAATCACTTTCATCGAATATTGATATTTTTATTGCCAATAAAAATCAGTCAAATGCAATTTACAAATTAAAAGCTACCACTATAATCTCAAAAGTTTCTAAAATAACTGACGAGAATCAAAAGGAAAGACTAGAAGTTATATTAGAAGGGATGCTAGAAAGCGTTGGGACTGATGGAGCATCTGAAACAAAAAACATAATAGATTCCATAAGAAAAAAACTGTAACCCTTGAAGTGACGTAGGCAGTATATGGATTGCGATACCTCGCTGTTTAAAATTTGGATCTGCGGAGGAAGGAATGGGTGTTATCTCAAAATTCGAAAAAATAGAAAATGAATTAAAAATCAAAGGGAAAATTGATATTAAATTGGACAAAATGAAACCCTATAAATGGCTTGCATTGATAAATGCTGCGATCTTGCTGACCATACTTGTGCTTTCTGGAGGTGCCAGTGATTGGGGGGTGATCTTCTTAATAATAGTAATCGGCTCTACTGTTCCATTTGTGATGTTGTATATGTCGAAATGGCTAGCTATAAAATCCCACAAAATCAGAGTATTAACCGAATCAACTATCGATAATGATTCGGAAAAAGATTTGTTCAGAATCATCAAAATGTTGTCAACTCGCGCTGGTCTTGATAAAGTGCCAGACATTGGAATTTACGAGAGTGATGATATTAATGCATTTGCAACAGGAAGAAATAAAGAAAATTCATTAATAGCTTTCAGTAGTAAACTCATGATCGAAATGGATGAGGATGCCATAGCAGCTGTAGCAGCGCATGAATTAGCACATATTGCCAATGGAGACATGATAACAATGACAATTGTTCAGGCAATTGTGAATTTTATTGTTATAATTGTAACAGTACCAATCAATATGGTTGTAAGGTTTGCTTTTTCAAAAAATTCTGGATGGCTAAACACCATTATAGTATGGGTTGTTCAATTTATAGTTATTTCAATTATGTTATTTTTAGCTAATTTGATAGTAAATGCCTTTTCTCGGAAGAGGGAATTTGAGGCAGACAAGTTAGCATCAACTATACTAGACACAAAACGTATGATACATGCCTTGGAGTCATTAAATGCACAAGGGAATATATCGTTTCAATCAGAACAAGAATCCTATGCATCATTTAAGATATGTTCGCCACCTGCCTTCCTAGATATTTTTTCAACTCATCCAACAATAACGCGGAGAATAGCAGCTTTACAGAAATTTGAAAGCACACAGAATGCTTGAGCATAAAATTGGAGGCAAAATGAATCTTTTCAATAAAAGATGTATTCTTGGTGTAATTGGTTTAATCGCCGTTCTTTTTTTAACTGCTTGTGGTGGGGGTGACGTTAACAAAGTTAAAAACTTTCAGGTTGGCTCAACAACTTTAGGCAAGATTTTGGGCGGAGTCGAGTCCTTCAAAGATTCTGTGTGGACGCAAACAGAGGACAAGCAAGGTCGTAAGTTTGTAATCTTCAAGGGCAACATTAAACAACAGGTCTTTCTAGATCAATTTACCCCAGGTAACGGTTGGGGAGATCAAAAGGAGGCTGTGGAGAAAAGAGGTAAACAACTTATCACCGAGGGTTCATTCTACTTTACAGCAACTTTTGAGTACGACCCGGAGAAAAAGTCCCCGAATGTCATAGAATCTAAAGTTGTTTCAAAGTTGGGAGATGTGGAATTTTCTCAAGATATCAATTTAGATTCCGCACTGAAAGGCCAATTTTACACATATCAATTAGAGAGAAAAATAAAGGACATAGCTTTTGATACGAAAGAGTTAGACACCCCCCCTGTCAAAAATACATCCACTACAAGCAATAAAGACACACCGCAAGAAGTCACAGTTCGCGGAACTATAAGCGTTGGCACACTTGATAGTGCAATTAATGATGAAAAAGGTAATGGCCCCATGTTTCTTAACGACACGGAAGAAGGAAAGAAAATCTTTGCTGTTTGCACAGTTCATGATCTTTGCGAGGTAACTGGCGAAGTGACGGGTGGTGAATACCCTCAATTCACTTCCGTTAAGAAGGTCACTCTCATCAAAAAAGCATTATGAAAACTAATCTATGGTTGCCCTATGGTGGTTGGTGAATAAAATAAACAGTGTTGACAAAACGAAAAATAATAGTAATATTTACAAACTGTTACTTTGTTTCGACAACTCATTTTGAATACTAAAGGGCACATAGGACAAGACCAGAGCTTAAAACAAATGAACATGTCAGCATAGCCCGAGATTGCAATAGCCTGCTGATTTATCGTTGTTTTTCAAGGTGACATTGTTGAGTAGTAGGGTCGGTCTGAAAATCCGAGTGTCCCTGGTTCGAATCCTGGTCCCGGCACCACAGTACAATCAAAGGGTTTAGTCGTTTTCGACTAAACCCTTTTTTGTTCCCCCTCCCCCTCTTGAAGTGGGTCCCCGCCATGAAACCACAAAACAACGCAACCCTTGGCCAAATCTTCAGCCTGCCGGTCATTGTCGCCGCCCTGGGCTATTTCGTGGACATCTACGACTTGGTGCTCTTCAGCATCGTCCGGGTCCCGAGCCTCAAGGCTCTGGGGTTTTCAGGCCAGGAGCTGATCGGCAACGGTGTGTTTCTTTTGAACATGCAGATGGCAGGGATGTTGGTTGGCGGGATTCTTTGGGGTATCCTTGGGGATCGCCAGGGGCGACTGACGATCATGTTTGCCTCGATCTTTCTCTATTCCCTGGCCAATCTGGCCAACGGCATGGCCACCTCGCTCTCTGCCTACGCGGCGCTTCGGTTCATCGCCGGCATCGGTCTGGCTGGGGAACTGGGCGCGGGCATCACCCTGGTTTCCGAGATTCTGCACAAAAGCATCCGAGGATACGGCACCATGCTGGTCGCCTCGGTGGGCGTTTCCGGGGCCATCCTGGCCAATCTGGTGGCCTCCACCTTTGACTGGCGCACGGCCTTTGTCATCGGCGGGGTGCTTGGCTTGCTGCTGCTCGTCACCCGAATCCGGGTGGCCGAGTCGGGGATGTTTAAGGCCATGGATGACCAGGCCAAGGTCCGTCGGGGGCACTTCCTGGCCCTGTTCACCGATTGGCAGCGCTTCCGCCGCTACCTCAACTCCATTGTGATCGGCATCCCCATCTGGTTCGTGGTCGGGGTCCTGATCACCTTTTCCCCGGAGTTCGCCCTCTCGCTGGGCATCAGCGGAGCGGTCTCGGCCGGAAATGCCGTGATGTTTTGTTATCTGGGCTTGATCTTCGGAGATTTTTCCAGCGGTTTTTTGAGCCAGGTTCTCCAGAGCCGAAAAAAGGCCATCGGCCTCTTCATGCTGCTGACCGTGACGGGCATCGGCCTTTATTTTCTCCAGGGCGGCCAAAGCCCGGCCTTTTTCTACGGGGTCTGCTGCCTCCTTGGTTTTGCCGGGGGCTACTGGGCGATTTTCGTCACCGTTGCAGCAGAGCAGTTCGGCACCAACCTGCGGGCCACAGTGGCCACCACCGTGCCCAATTTTGTCCGGGGCATGGTCGTGCCCATCACCATTGCTTTCCAGTTTGGCCGCAACTATCTCGGCCTGGAGGCCAGCGCGCTGATAGTTGGGGCCATCTGCCTGGTTGCCGCCTTCCTGGCCCTGACCGGGCTGGAAGAAACTTTTCACAAGGACCTGGACTATTTTGAGGAATTTCTCTAACCGAAGGCTCTAATCGTTCAAACCAGCTCAAACTTTTTCATCTGATACCGCAGGGTGTCATAGGAAATACCCAGCAGCTTGGCGGCCTTGGTCTGGTTGGCGCCTGTTCGTTCCAGGGCCTGCCGGATAAGATCCTTTTCCAGCTCCTCCAGGGAAAGCCCTTCTTCCGGCAGGATAATCCGAGCGGCAGCAGACGGCCCACTGCCTGCCCACCCGGCCCGATTCGGGAGAAGATGTTCCCTGGTGATAGTTTCCATCTCCTCAAGCACCACACAGCGCTCGATGATGTTGCGCAACTCCCGCACATTCCCGGGCCAACCATAGGAGAGCATGGCCTTTTCCGCCTCGGCGGAAAACCCCTTGATGCCTTTCTTGAGATACTTGCTGGCAAAATAGAGCAGAAAATGCCGGGCAAGCAGCAGGATATCCTCCCCTCTGTCCCTCAGGGGCGGCAGCTCCGTGGCAAAGGTGCTCAGCCGGAAGAACAGATCCTTCCGAAAATCCCCCTGTTCCGCAGCAGTCTTGAGATCCTTGTTGGTGGTCACGATCACCGTGGCCTCCACGGGCAGATCAACACTGCCCCCCAGCCGCCGGACCGTCCTCTCCTCGATAACCCGCAGAAGTTTTGCCTGAAGATCCAGGCGCATATCGCCAATTTCATCAAGCAGCAGAGTGCCGTCTCCAGCCAGCTCGAAAACCCCTTTTTTGTCCGAGCGGGCATCGGTGAAGGCGCCTTTCACATGCCCGAACAGCTCGCTTTCAATAAGGTTTTCCGGCAAGGCCGTGCAGTTGACGGCAAAGAAAGGGCCTTGACCGTTACCCTCCGTCTTCTGCCGCCGACAATGGATATGCCGGGCCAGAACCTCCTTGCCGCTTCCTGACTCCCCGGTGATGAGGATGGTCTCGGCCCTAGCCTGCACCAACTTCTCCGCTTTTTTAAAAATTTCCATCATGGGGAGAGATTCGCCGACCAAGCCGTGTTCAAAATAGGGGCAGGCACTTTTCCGGTGGTAGTCAATCTCGGCCTTACGCCGGATGTTTTCGATGATATTGCCGGTGATGATTTTTATCTCATCGAGGTTGAACGGCTTGGTGAAATATTCAACCGCTCCAAGCTTCATAGCCCGGATGGCGGATTCCGCCGAGTCATCGGCGGTCAGCATGACCACCTCCGCGTCAAGCCCTTCCCTCTTGAGGGCGGTAAGGATATCGAAGCCGGTCATTTCCTCGGCAAGATCGACATCCAGAAAAACAATGTCGGGTTGCCAAGCAATGATATTGGCGACAACATCCAGTGGGGTGGTTTGAAAATGTACTTCGTACCCCTCGCTCTTCAAGGCCCTGGCCAGCATGGTTACGATGAGTTCATCATCATCCACGGCAAAAATTCTTCCCCGGATCTTTATCATGGGTTTTCATCCTCGATTTTTTGTTCAACCGGCAGGGTGATGGTAAAAGCCGTGCCCTGACCCAAAACACTGGCAACTTCGATCTCGCCGTGGTGTTGTTCCACAAGACGCCTGGTGATCGCCAACCCCAGCCCGCTCCCCTTGGGTTTTGTAGTGTAAAAAGGATCAAAAATTTTGGTGTGCATCTCTTCGCTCAAGCCTTTTCCCGTATCACCAATCAGCACCTCCACGGTCTCACCCCGGCCCGGCCTGGTGCTCACGGTAATTGTGCCGCCTGCAGGGGTTGCCTCTATGGCATTGAGCAGCAGGTTCAGGATCACCTGCTGCATCTGGCCGGGATCCGCCAGGATCATGGGCAGAGCCGGCTCAAGGTTGCGGACGAATTCCAGCCCCTTCCCTTTGGCTGCCGCGTATTCCGGGGATTTGAGCAGCAGGGTCGCATTCCGCATGGCGTTTTCAAGCTGCTGGTTGAGGTCGATCCGGGAAAAAACCGGTCTGGGCGTCCGGGCATAGTTGAGGAGGTTTTTCAGCAAAGACTCAATCCGCTGCACCTCCCCGACAGTCCGGGTAAAAATCGCCTTGTCTTCCGGGGAAAGCGTCAACTCGTTCATCAAAACTTCCATGGAAACCTTGATCCCGGCCAGGGGATTTTTGATCTCATGGGCCAGACCGGCCGCCATCTGGCCGACCATGGCCAGTTGCCGGGAACGCTGCAACGCCGCCTCGGTCTGGGTCCGTACGGTCACATCCCGGTCAAAGGCCAAAATATATTTGCGCCCTTCAGTCTCCAGCAGCCCGGCCCGAACCTCCACCGGAAAAACAGTGCCGTCTTTCCTCCGGTGCTCCATCAACGACTCAAGCCGTCCGCCCGCCAAGATCTCTCGAATCCGGGCCGGAGTTTGCGCCGCGCTCTCAACTGTGTCCAAATCCTGGATATACATGGCGCGCAGTTCGTCAACCGTATAGCCGTGCATGGTTGCCGCCGCCTGATTGGCCGCGATGATTCTCCCCGCCGCCTCTCCCTCTCCCTCCATAATGAAGAGGGCGTCGTCCGCCGACTCAAAAAGAACCTTGTAGCGATTCTGCTCGGCGACAACCGCATCGCACTGCCTTTTCAGCGAAATAGCCATGCCATTGAATGCGGTGGCCAGCGCATTGAATTCATCGGGAAGCTGCTCATCAATGGTATGGGTCAATTCCCCCGCCTTGATTTTTTCCGTTGCCCCGATGAGCACGGACAGGGAGGAGGAAAAACGTTTGACAAAAAGGAAGGTGAAAACAAGAAAAATCACAGGCGCGACAGTCACCAACCCCAGCAGGATATTTTTCATTCTGGCAACTTCCTGCCGGGCGTTGGCAATCTTCGGGGAAATTTTGTCGGCGGAAATGAGCACCAGCCGGTCAATTTCCTCAAGAAGCCGAGCCCCCGAGGCAGAGGCGTTCTCTTCTTCCCTGTTCCGCCGGGCATGGTTTGCGCTGAACGTATACATCCGGCTCGCTTTTTTCAGATACACACCAATGCTTTGCCGCAAATGGGTCAACCGGTGCATCGTCGGTTCGGCATGGTGACACTCGAAGCAACTTTCTCCGGCAAGATGCAACGCCTCGCCGTGCTCGACAAAATCGCCGATGTTGGTGCGGTGCTGGGTGGTGGTGAGATACAGGTCTGACTGAATGATCTTGACATTGTTGAACAGGTTGTCGCGGAGAAATTCCATTTGATGGAGGGCGAGGACCTTCTCAAGATTGTCGATGACCCGGGCATTGGTCACGGCAATGTATACCCCGCCAACGCCAAAGAAAAAAACCAGCAGTATGAAGCCGAGGATCGCTTTTATGCGCATAGGGTCAAGGCCGCGACACCGGAGGTTGGCGCTGCAGGGACAGCAAAGACACAGGGCGGCTGGGGTCAATCATTGACATAATCATAGGTTGCCAGGTCCAGGCCAATGTGTTCGGCATACTCAATAACAGGTCCGTAATCCTGCACCACGGTTGCAATAAAGCGGCGGGCGCCGAATTGGGCCAGGGCCCGGCGGCCTTCCTCGTTTTGGTCCATGGAAAGCAGGCTGTTCGTAATGATGGTTTTCAGGGCGGGGTCCAGATCGTGCCGCACCGCCAGGGTATTTGCCGGAACCTTCGGGGAGATGGCGAGAATCTCCAGCTCGGCCGTGATTCTGGGATTTTCCTTGGCCAGCCGGTAAAAAACGAGATCCTTGGCCGCGCCGAGGTCAGCCTTGCCATCGAGAACATCCTGGATGGCATCCTCATGGGTGCCGCTGAAATAGGTCTCCTTGAACCAAGACCGGTAATCCGAAATGCCGTGCGTCCGGAAGAAATACAGCGGCAGAAGCCAACCGGCCGTGGTTGCTCTATCCACAAAGACAAAGACCTTGCCCTTCATGTCCCGTGCCGTTTTTATGCCGCGGTCCTTTCTGGTAAACACCATGCCGTAATAGGTGGATATCCCGCCTTCGTATTCAGGCCGGGCCAGGGGCTCCACCCCCAACTTCTTGATGGCCAGAGCCCCGGTAAAGCTGCCGAAAAAGGCGCCGTCCAACCCCTCGCTTTGAAAATTGTCCAGGATATTGCCGTAGCGGGAAAGGATTTTGAGCTCAACAACCGCCCCGGTTTTTTGCGACAGATAAGAGGCAATGGGCGCGTAGCGCTTTTTCTGGACAAAGATGTCCATCTCGGGAATGAGGCCGATGACTATCTTTGTGGCCACGGGAGGGGGGGATGGTTTGGGGGCAGGGGCTTCGCGCGGCTTATCACTGCATCCCGCGAGCAAGAGCAGGAAAAAGCAAGGCAACAGAATCCGGATTGCGTCTCGGGCAAAAAACAACCGCATAATACCCTCCTGCCGCTGCCTTTGCAGGCAAAGCACACGCTGTTCATTTCAAGCATCGAAATGGCTTTCTCTTGCACCGCACAGGATAATTCGCACCAGACATCGGAAGAAGAACCCTATAGCTAAAAAGACTACCAGTCGCCCCGCATCTCTGCAAGACACAATTCGCACTGCCAGTGAGGGCTAACTCCTGCATTACCGCAGTCCGCTTCCGCTCCTGAAAAACCAATTTGGTGATATGACCAAACCTTCCTGGTCATATCACCAAAACACCCCGCGCAGCCACAATGCCTCCGCCGGACACTTGCCCCCTATCTCTTTGTTTTTTCGCACCTGCAATTTTATTTGCACCCATGGCACACTCTTCGCATAAATTGAAACAAACTCCAGAGAAGAAGCCTGTTATACGGCCTTTTTCGAGCCAAGAAAGAAAAATTAATTAAGGAGAGGAGGAAGGATATGCGGAAACGGAACAGACTTTTGCAAAAAGTCGTTGTCTCGGCCTGGTCATTGGCCTTGATAACAATGGGAGGAGGCCTTATCGGCCACTTTCTCGCACCAAATGCAGCCCAGGCCGCAGAGCTTGGGGCCGCTTGTGTCGACTGCCATGAAAAACCGGTGGCAAGCTTCAAGGCATCATATCATGCCAGGAGCTGGCAGGGAAAAAATGATTGCCAATCCTGCCATGGAGCAACGGACAAACATGTGAATGATCCATCCAAAGAAACCATAATTTCCTTCGACAAAAGCGGCGGTCGCACAGCAGCAGACCTCTCCAAGCAGTGTTTGAACTGCCACGCTTCGTCCTCCCCACATCTGGCCTTATGGGAGATGGGAGCACACAAACGCAATGATGTGACCTGCGTCTCTTGCCACGATATCCACACTGGCAAAGCGGCGGTCGCTCAACCAAATATCTGCTATACCTGCCACAAAGATGTCAAAATGGCGGCGGGCAAGCAATCGCACCATCCTATTAACGAAGGAAAAATAAAGTGTTCCGATTGCCATAACACCCATGGCACCCAGACCCATGGCATGATCAAGGAAGGCAATATCAATCAGCTTTGCTACAAATGCCATGCTGACAAACGCGGCCCCTTCATGTGGGAGCATCCGCCGGTTGAGGAAAATTGCGCTACCTGTCATGACCCACACGGCAGTCGCCATGGGAAATTATTGACCGAAAAGATCCCCAACCTCTGTCAGGATTGTCACGACTGGTCGCGCCACCCCGGCACACCGTATGATAACGCCAATGGTATTGCAGGAACTTCTCCCAGCAGCCGGATGTTTGCACGGTCTTGCTTGAACTGCCATAACCAGATCCACGGCAGTACAGCACCCGCCAATCCGAGTTCAGGTTATAATTCCGGCCAAAAATTTGTCCGCTAAGGAGGGGAAAGCCATGCGAAAAATATATCCAGTTTTTGCGGTAGCCGTGCTTATGCTGCCTCTCAATGCCAAGGCGGCAGATGATGTTCAAGCCACCGGCGCAGTTGAGGTTGAAATGCGGGCGGTGGATAATCAAAACAACAGCGCCAAGTACCAGGAATACCGGGACCGCGATGACGGCCTCGATGCCAGTTTCTACCTCAACACCGACAACAAAAATTATTATCTCGACCTGGAGGGGCAAAATCTCGGGCTTGATGACCAGTCCTACAGCGTCAAAGGTGGGGATCGGCAAAATTTCAAATATCGCCTGCACTATAACGAAACGCCCCATAATCTTTCCTTTGGGGCCAAGAGTATTTACAGCCAGCCCGGCAGCAACAATCTGACATACAGTGCCACCGACCGGGCCAAAAATACCGATGCCGCTTATACCCCGGCGATCAGTACCGATCCCGCCACCTGGTCAAGCTTTGACTACAAAGTGAACCGCAAGGATTACGGCGCCGAACTCGGCATCAACATGGGTACGCCCTACTATCTTAACTTCGGCGTAAATCAGTTGGAAACCAAGGGGATAAAGCCATTGGGGCAGCCCAGCGGCGTTTATGTTGATAAAACTGGTGGCCAGTTCTCGGCTTTCGGCAACGTCATTGAAATGCCTGAGCCGGTGGACTATAAAACCAACGACGCCTATGCCGTGTTGGGCTATAAGTCCAAGGAACTAATGGCCTCACTCAAAGGCTCCTTGAGCAGCTTTGAAAACGAAAACAATTATTTAACCTGGCGTAACCCTTATGTCTCCACGGAAAATTTCACCGAAGTAAGCAGCCTGGCCCCGGACAATGACTACTGGAAACTGGCCTTTGACGGCTCCATGCGGCTTCCCATGGATTCACTCTTGGCCGTTACGGCGAGCCATGCCAAACTGCAAAGTGATTTCGCCATCCCGAACACCATTGCCTCGGCAACCACCGGTGCCGGTGTTTCTCCGACTTACACCAACACCGTCCTGGGGGTGGACCATACCAACTTTGACGGCGATGTGACCTATACAAAACTTGGCATTGCCTTGAGCGGCAGTCCAACGCAGAATCTGTTCGGAAAAACTTACTATAACTACCTGAAAAAGGAGAACGACTCAACCCATGTAACCTTCACCAATGGCGCAGATAGCGTTTCCAACCATATCTTCGACTACGACAAAAACAACTTCGGCCTGGATGTAGATTACAAGCTCCCCATGAAAAACACGGCCAGCCTGGGGTATGAGTATCTCGATATCGACCGCAAACGCGATGATGCCGAGAGCACCACCGATCATAAATACTATGTACAGCTTAAAAACAGCGCCCTGGACAATATCGCCGCTAAAATCCGTTATGAGCGGCTGGAGCGGAGCTCTGATTTTGCAGAAGGCACAGCCGGCACTGGGGTCACCGATCCAGAATATGTGTTGCGTTTTCTCCGCCGCTTTGACGCAACGGACAACAGCCGTGACACCATCAAGTTGGGTCTTGAGTTTTATCCCATGGAACACCTGGATCTTGGCGTTGAATATGCGTATAAACGGACCAAGTACGACGAAACCACCTTGGGACGCACCGAAGACAAGGCCCATTCTCTCTACTTTGATGTGGCTTGGGCTGCTCCTGGTAAGATCAGCCTGAATGGCTTTGTAGGTTATGAAAAAACCGAGGCTGACTCCAATCATCGGAATTTCACGAACAACGCTGATCCTACCACGCCAACAACCGGCAACACCAACTATAACTGGACCGAAAGCCTGGAGGGCGATTACTGGGTATATGGCTTAACCGCCGTGGTGCCGGTCATTCCCGACACAGTGGATTTCATCGCCTCCTTCGAGTATCAGAATTCTGATGGCGCGGCGAGCTTTACCAGAGACAGTGCTGTGACTTTGGCTGCACTGCAGAACATCGATGAGTCTGACGATTACACTCGGAAGCTTTTACAGGCCAAAGCCATTTACAAGTACACCAAAAACATGGCCATAACCCTTGGCTATGTCTATGAAAAATACGAGTACAGCGATGCCCAGTACAACGGTTACACCTATACAGTGGCAAGTCCGCCGAACACCTTCCTTTCTGGTGCGTATGCGGATGCCAGCTACGAGGCAAATGTTGGTTACGTAACGGTCAAGTACGGATTCTAACCTAAGCTAGCCAAAATTCTTGGTTGCAAAGAAAAGGGGATGCCCACGCGGGCATCCCCTTTTTCCTCTTGCTCGACTATTTTTCCATGACTTCGTCCAGTTGGCCCTGTGACTTCCAGCAACATCACTCGCAAACCGCCACACCTTACATCCTCAATTCCCGCAAAAAATCCAGCGCCCTCCGAATGGAGATATCACCAACCATGCGTTCCTGGCGGAGGTGGCACACCACCTGTGGTTTTTAATGGGCATGCGCTTGGATTGGCTGAACCCGATCTATCCTTGCTTTGCGTTTTGGGGAGTGCATCGCATTCCAGATATCGTTTCTTTTTTGCAAGTTCAGCCAAAAATCGGCGGTGTTTCCGAAAACTTTTGCCAGAATCAATGCAGTATCAACCGTGATCGTCCGTTTATCGTTGCATAGTTCGTTAACCGTCTTTCGGCTTACCATCATTGCTTTTGCAAGGGTATCCTGGGTGATCCCCAAAGGCTCCAGGAACTCCGCGACTAGCATTTCTCCAACCGTTACCGGTTGCCGTTTTGTTGTAATCATTCTGTTTCCTCATCTATAGGTGTGGTTGTCGAGATACAAGCCTTCAGCTTCTCCCCTGTCGTTGTCCCACTGGAAGATCAACCTCCATTGGTCATTGATCCTGATTGAGCACCTATCTTTAAGGTTACCTGCCAATTTCTCAAAATTATTGCTCGGCGGAGACCGTAAGTCTGCATCGCAGGTGGAGTCGTCGAGAATTTGTATCTTCCTGAAAAGCCTTTCGCTGATTGTCGAAGGGATTTTTTTGTTTTTTGTTCCCTCAACAAAAAACTTCTCCAACCATGTATCTCGAAAGCTTTTTATCATGGATACAATGTAACGCTCGTTGTTACAAAAAACAAGTCTTTTTACCTGCATCGGATCACGTTGCATTTGGTGTTGCTCGGAAGGAGCATAAATTTTCTCTTGTTTTGTCTCCAAACTTCCATTCAACCTTCACTCCCTAAGCCTTGAGGAACACAATGCCTAAGAGGGTCGTAGCCTCCCCCCTTACACAAACATGCTTAGTACCTTTGAGGTAGTCCTCGTTAGTGGATTTTTTGAGCAAGTCAAGAGCGAGGTGCGTTTTTTCAACCTGACGGGAACCGATCAGAAAAACCAGTTTCTGCCCCAGATCTTTTGCAATCAGTGAGAGTTGAGAACGTTCCATACAAACTATTGTGCACGAATTTGCAGAATAGTCATGACCGTAATGCATTGCCGTGCGGAAAAGTCAAGATCATCGATAACTTCCCCCCTCTCCGCCACCAGTAACTGCGTGCGAATGCGCCGAATTTTTCCCTTGACAGCCGCATGGCTTAGGGGTAAAAGTGCCGGTTCTGAAAAAGACTGTCCATACGGCCCCGGATTAGGGCCGTTTTTTAATGCCGGTTTTCCAAGGTATGGTGCCTTGACCGGCGCCAGCCGTAACCGCACACATGCACGAATGGAGTGGAAGACTTACCATGAGAGACATTACGAAGGTCCGCAACATTGGAATCAGCGCCCACATCGACTCGGGAAAAACCACCCTGACCGAGCGCATCCTTTTTTATACCCAGCGTATTCATGCCATCCATGAAGTACGCGGCAAGGACGGCGTCGGCGCCAAGATGGACTCCATGGAGCTGGAGCGGGAACGGGGCATCACCATCTGTTCCGCCGCGACCTATTGCGACTGGAAGGACCATGCCATCAACATCATCGACACCCCCGGCCATGTGGATTTCACCAT
>CAYTVV010000006.1:53357-59230 GCA_964441875.1 uncultured Desulfurivibrio sp. | reverse complement strand
CCTCCCGCCAGGGGAGGAGGAGTCAATCGAGCCCTCGCTTGCAGAACTGACCACAGAACTTCAGCAAAGCCCCCTGGTAAGCCGGGATGGCAATCTTGCCCCGCTGGTGCTCGAAGGGCATCGGCTGTATCTGCAACGCTATTGGCTCTACGAGGAAGAATTGGTCCAAGAAATCCGCTCCAGGGCAGCAAACCCGGTGGCGGTGCAGGAGGACCTGCTCGTATCCTGCCTCTCCCAGCTTTTCAGCGGAACAGCGCAGGATGCCCAACAACGCGAGGCCTGCGCCGGGATTTTCCACGAGCGCCTTGGCCTGATCACCGGCGGACCCGGCACCGGCAAAACCACCTTGGTCACCAAATATCTGGCTCTGCTCCTGCTCTATGCCCAGGCATCTGGAGAACCGCCGCCGCGCATCCTGCTTCTTGCCCCCACCGGCAAGGCAGCGGCCCGGCTCACCGAGTCCCTACAGAAAAAGGCCGGGGACTCGTCTCTGCCGCCGGAACTGGTTGCGGCTATGCCCGCCAAGGCGGTGACCATCCATCGCGCCTTGGGCTACCGGGCAGAAAACCCGACCACCTTCCGTTATAACCGTGCGAACCCCTTGCCCTGCGAGGTGGTGGTGGTCGATGAGGCATCGATGATCGATGTGGCCCTCATAGCCAAACTGTTTGCGGCAGTGCCGCCCACGGCGCGGCTTGTCCTGCTTGGGGACAAGGACCAGCTTTCCTCGGTGGAGGCAGGCTCCATCCTGGGGGATATCTGCGCGGCGGTCTTGGACGGCGCTGGGGCGGGGAACAATCCCTTGGCCCGGGGCGTTGTCCGGCTTATGGAAAGCTTCCGGTTTTCCCCGCACGAGGGGATCGGTGCGCTGGCCAGTGCAATACATGCCGGGAAGGCGGAGGAGGCAGTTTCCCTGTGTCAGCAGGGCTCGGCAGAGGTCCGCTTGCTGCCTCCGCTTGTGCAGGCTGATCCGAGCCACCCCCTGGCGGAAATGATCCTGGCCGGATATCGACCTTTTCTGGAGGCGGCCAGCCCGTTTGCGGCTCTGGAGCTGTTTGAACGGTTCCGGATACTCTGCGCCCACCGGACCGGACCGATGGGGGTTTCTTCTCTGAACAGGTATGCGGAGAAGGTTTTATCCCAGCACCGGCTGATCGAGCCTAACACCCCGTGGTACAAGGGGAGACCGGTGCTGATCCAGGCCAACTCGTACCCGTTGCGGCTTTTTAACGGCGAGACCGGCATCCTTTGGCCTGGGGAAGACGGCGAGGGGCTCAAGGCTTTTTTCTTTTCGGAAGACAGGGAGGGGGTTCGCTCCTATTCCTTGCGCCAGTTGCCTGCGCACGAAACAGCCTTTGCCATGACCATCCACAAGAGTCAGGGCTCTGAGTTTGACCGGGTTGCCCTGGTCCTGCCCGGAGAGGATTCGGCCCTGTTGAGCAGGGAACTGTTGTACACCGGGATCAGCCGGGCCAGGCGGCAGGTAATTTTGGTAGGTCGGCCTCAGGAGATCGAGGCGGCGGTGGGTAGAAGGGTGGAGCGGGCTTCGGGGCTTGGAGAAAAGTTGGCGGAAACTAGGGAATATTGATGCTGGGCACGAATTGAGGTTTGATCATGGACGAATTAAAGAAAAGAATATCTTCAAGTGGTGCCTTTCGAAGCTTTTTAAAAGAAAGAGATGCATCTGTAATTTTTCGCAACTACGGATGGAAAGCGCAGCACGGAGTCTACTATCAGGACGTAGATTCTGGAAAACACCGAGAAATTGATGTTTTGGCCAGTCAGATTTGGACTAAAAAAACGAAATCTGGCACCCAATATGCACGACTTAGGGTTCCCGTAGAGGTTAAAACGATGAAGGAGTTTCACATCATCGTCTCTCCGACCACGGGGGAAGAATGGGGCTCTAGGTATCGAAACAATATATGCCTAGCGGATTCGGGTAATGAGTATGTCAGGCTCAGAAAAGACCTTCAGGCGAGTGGGTTGCCTGAAGGGACAGTGGATTCGCTCATTGCTGGCATGCATGAATTCGCCTGGCCTAAAGATAGGGCTAGGCTACATTCTTTAATGCTAGTCCCACCAAAAGAGCTTGTTTTCACATCCTTTCGTGAAACGAACATTGGTGGAGAAAAGGAGCTAGAAAATTCGGTATTTTGGAGAGCAAGTCAAAACCTTAATTCTGCCGTAAAGAGTATTGCTGAGTCCATCTATCAGTACCACATTGGTTGGATTCTTGCTGGGAGGGAGAACGAGAAGTTCAAGGGGAATGACTACATTGATGAGACATTTGATTGGATGTGCTCACAAGTTCAATTTGTTGACATCATTCATCCGGTTGTCGTTACCGATGCAAGGTTGTGGTCCATCGAAAAAAACGCGCCTACGGAAATCGGCTGGGCGCGTTTTGGGTTGCATGGATATAACGATTGGCCTGAGTGGTGGTGCGACCTCGTTAACTCAAGCCATTTGGAATCTTATGTGGAGCTTTTGTCAAATCACTACACATCTGCTCTTAAGAAAACCAAGGCAAAGATAAATTCCAAGCAATAGAAAGAGCCGTACGCCTAGCAATTATCTGTGGACGCACTGGTTTTGTCTTGGTGAGGACCGGGGACTAAAGTCGTACCTGGTTGCGGCCGTTTTCCTTGGCCGCATAGAGCATCTCGTCGGCAATGGTGATCATGTCTTCCAAAGACTCCTTTGTCTCCGCGCACACGCCGATGCTGACCGTGATCTGGATTTTTTCTCCGCCCAGATCAATGGGGGTTCGGGCGATATTTTCCCGGACGCTGTCAAAGACGTCAAAGATGCTTGCTTTAGCCATATTGACAACCAGGATGCAGATTTCCTCCCCTCCGTAGCGGCAGACGATATCCGTTTCGCGGAAGCGGCGTTGCAGCGTGGCGCCGAGATGTTTAAGCACCAGATCTCCTGCGTCATGGCCGTATGTGTCGTTAACCTTCTTGAAAAAATCTATATCCAGCAAGGCAATGGTCACCTCGATGTGTCCGCGGTTGGCGCTGGCCAGGAGCTTTCTGCCCATCTCGAAGAAGTAACGGCGGTTGTAAAGGCCGGTGAGGTAATCTCGGTTCGAGCTTTCCTTGATCTGTTGGATATACTCAAGCAGGTCCATGTTCTGGTTGACCCGGCAGTAAAATTCCTCGTGGGAAAAAGGCTTGCTCAAAAAATCGTTGGCCCCGTTTTTGATGAATTGCGTGGAGATGGCCTTGTCGTCGCTGCCGGAAAGGCCGATGATGGCCAGCTCCTCCTTGGCGTGACTCCGGCGAATCTCTTTGGTCAGTTGCAGGCCGGTCATCTTGGGCATGTCGTTGTCGGTGATCAGGAGTTTGATGTCCGGGTGCTGTTCAAGGATGGGCAGCGCCTCCACGCCGTTTGCCGCTTCATACACGCAAAAGTGATGGATGGTCAGCAGGTTGCTCAGTTCAAGGCGCGATGAGCGCGAATCGTCCACAACCAGCGCTTTGACCCCGCTATTGTTGGCGATGCGCCGGACAAGCCCCAGGAGATAGTCGATGCTTTGGGGGCTTTCCTTGAGCACATAATCGACGATCGTCTTTTGCCAAAGGTCATCCCGCAGCTTCTGGCTGAATCTGCCCGCGAAGACGATGGGAGGAATGTTGTGGGTCAGGACGTAGTCCACCACCTCGTTGCCCGAGGCATCCGGCAGGGTAAGGTCGAGGATGGCCAGGAAAAAATGATTGTGCGGATCGGCGATGAGGGATCTCGCCTCGGCAAAGGATTTTGCCAAGGACACGGAGAGGGCGAGGCGGGATTCTATCTTGTTTTTTACCATCAGGCCCAGGGATTTGCTGTCTTCCACCAAGAGGAGCTGACGGGGTTTTTCTTGTTCTGTCATATGATGCGTCTTCAGAGAAGGCCGATCTCGGCGAGCATGGCCTTGGCTGCGGTAAACAGGCCATCCTTGCCCGATTCGCTTCTGGCCTCCACGTAAAAGCGCACCTTGGGTTCGGTGCCCGAGGGCCTGATCATCAGCCAGCTGTTGTCTTCCAGGATCATTTTTCTGCCGTCAATGCTGATTACTTCGGTAATCTTCTTTGCCTCTCCGCCAATATCAAGCACGGTTCCGACCGCATATTTTTCCAGTCCAGCCAGGGTGTCCAGCAGCGCCTGTCCCTGTCGGCTTACCTCAACCCCGCCCCTGTCTGGGTAGTAATGGCCGTATTCTGCCTGGAGTTCGCTCAGATAGTCGCCAAGATTCTTTTTCATGGTGAGCATCATGTCCAGGGCGAGCATCAGGCCGATGTAAGCGTCTTTTTCCGGGGTGTGCCCGATGACGGAGATGCCGTCGGATTCTTCAAAACAGACCAGGGCCTTGCCGATGACCGGCTTGAACTCCTTGAATCCGACCCGTGGCTCAAAGATTTCTTCGTGCAGCCCCTTGGCAATGGCGTTGGCAAAATTGCTGGTCGCCACGGTTTTGGCCACCAGGCCGCGCTTGCCCTTTTTTTCATGCAGATAGTGAAAAGCCATGGCCCCGAAGAGGTTCATGTCGATCTCGATGGCGCCATCGCTGAAGCGGATGCGGTCGGCGTCAGGGTCGATGATGACCCCGAGTTTGAGCGGCTCCGGCCTCTGGCGCAGGGTGGCGAGAACCTGTTGCATGTTCTGCGAGGACGGCTCCGGCGCAACCCCGCCGAAGGTTGGGTCTGCCTGGTCCCGTAAAAGTATGAGACGGTCGGAGGGCTTATTGCCGAACAGGGAGCGCATGTGCACCCGGCTGGCGCCATGGACGCAGTCCACCGCGATCACACAGTCCGGCGCGGCATGAAAGGCTGCGATAATCTTGAGGTAATCCAGGCCGTGCAGGGAAGCGCCTCTGGCGACCAGCTCCTGCCAGCAGGCAAGGGCATCGCATTGTTTCACGAGAGTTGCATCTGGAGTCAGCACCGGGGTAATTCCTTCGGCGATGAGTTGCCGGGTATTTTCCGTGATCCGGCTGGTGATCTCCGAGGCGGCTGGGCCGGCATCCGCAGCATTGAATTTAAACCCGGCATATTCCATGGGGTTATGGCTGGGGGTGAGGTTTATCGAAAAAGCTGCCTGCTTCATGAGGACCGCGGCAGAAAGGGTGCCGGTTGTTGCTTCATGGGCATAGTGGACGGTGATGCCATTGCTGGTTAATACCTCTATAACCCGCTTCGCCAGAAGGCTGCCGCCGAACCGGTTGTCAAAACCAACCACGGCGCCCCGTTGTTGCGCCTCGCTGAAACTGCGTACACCCAAGGCCGGGGCCAGGGAATCGTCCCGGTCAAGATTGCGGTACATGGTAACGATGGCTAGGGCAACTTGGCCGACGGATTGCAGGGAGAAATCCTTGCCAATGGTTCCCCGCCAGCCGGAGGTGCCGAAGGATACCTGTTTGGTCGGGGGATTGGTGTTGGTTCGTATTTCATCTTCCACCAAGGCATATGCCTTGGCGATGGCCTCGCTTGCCTGCTGGAAGTCCGCGGAGCCGGGAAAAGCACTGTTTTTCAGGGCCACCAGTTTTTTGACGAGCGCGAAATAGTCGCTGGCCGCATGGTTGTTTGGCGCGAGATGTTCACGGAAAAGGAGCTCAATGTTTTGCTTGATCATGGGGAGACCTTTGGCTAACAGGATGAGGGAAAAGGAACAAAAAAATACCTGCATAGGGACAATATGTTATACTACGCACATATGTGCTGAGCAACGGGTCATTTTTTTGCCGTTTGCTCAGGTTTCGATTGACCCGCAAGGCAAGATTCGCTATACATTGCTGGCGTGATGACCGTCGCAAAATCAATGGATTTTTCAGTGCGTTCCACGTCCTGAACTTTTAAATAAATAATTAGGGAGCAGAACACAATGGG
>CAYTVV010000006.1:0-53257 GCA_964441875.1 uncultured Desulfurivibrio sp. | reverse complement strand
TGCGTTCCACGTCCTGAACTTTTAAATAAATAATTAGGGAGCAGAACACAATGGGCAAACATGATGAAGCTTTCATTCTCTGGTTTGATGATATCGGTATCGAGGATGTGCCCCTGGTTGGCGGCAAGAACGCGTCCTTGGGTGAAATGCATCAGAAGCTTACCTCAAAGGGTGTTGATGTCCCAAACGGCTTTTCCATTACGGCCTATGCCTATCGGCATCTGCTGAAAACCGCCGGTATCGCCCAAGCCATTGAAGACGCCCTGGCCGATCTTGACACCCATGATCTGCGCAATTTGCAGGCTCGCGGCGAGAAGGCGCGTAACATTATCCGCACTGCCGAGTTCCCCGATGATCTGCGCACCGCGATCCTTGATTCGTACAAGAAGATGGAAGAGATGTACGGCCCCAGTGTTGACGTGGCTGTGCGTTCTTCCGCCACTGCCGAGGATCTGCCGGATGCCTCCTTTGCCGGCCAGCAGGAAACCTATCTGAATATCCGCGGCCCGGAGCAGCTTATCGACGCCTGCCGCCGCTGCTTCGCCAGCCTTTTCACCGATCGGGCCATCTCCTATCGGCACGACAAGGGCTTTGGTCAGTTCGACGTGTATCTCTCCATCGTGGTGCAGAAGATGGCGCGCAGCGACTCCGCCTCTTCCGGCGTCATGTTCTCCATCGACACCGAAAGCGGTTTCGAGGATGCGGTCTTTATCACCGGCGCCTGGGGCCTTGGCGAAACCGTGGTTCAGGGTGCGGTCAATCCCGATGAGTTCTACGTTTTCAAGCCGACCCTCAAAGAGGGCAAGCGTCCCATTGTCGGCAAGACCATCGGCAGCAAAGAAATCAAGATGATCTACGACAACGACCCTAAGACCGAAGAGCCGGTAAAGACGATCAACACCACGCCGGAAGAGCGCGGCATGTATGTGATCAATGACGATGAAATTCTCCAGTTGGCAAAATGGGCCTGTATCATCGAAGATCACTACGGCAAGGGCATGGATATCGAATGGGCCAAGGACGGCGACGGGGTGAACGTCGGCACCGGTAAACTCTTTATCGTGCAGGCCCGTCCCGAAACCGTGCATTCCCAGACTTCGAAGGGTTCCATCGAAACCTATAGGCTGAAAGAGAAAGGCAAGGTTTTGGTTGAAGGTTTGGCAGTCGGCACCAAGATCGGCCAGGGCAAGGCCAACGTCATTGCCGCCGTGGTCGATATCCACAGCTTTAAGAAGGGCCAGGTGCTGGTTACCGACATGACCGATCCCGACTGGGAGCCGATCATGAAGATTGCCTCGGCCATCGTCACCAACCGTGGCGGTCGGACCTGTCATGCCGCCATTATCTCCCGTGAGTTGGGCATTCCCTGCGTCATCGGCACCGGCGACGGTTCCAAGAAGATCAGCAACGGCCAGGAGATCACCGTTTCCTCGGCAGAGGGCGAGAAGGGCCTGGTGTATGAGGGATTGTTGAAATTCGAAATCGATCGGCTCGACCTCTCCAACCTGCCCAAGACCAAAACCAAAATCATGATGAACCTGGCCATCCCGGAGAAGGCTTTCACCGAGTGCCAGATTCCCAACGACGGCGTTGGCCTGGCCCGGGAAGAGTTCGTCATCAACTCCCATATCGGGATTCATCCCTTGGCCCTCTACAACTACGAAGAGTTGAAGAGCTCCCCGGACCCGGAAAAACAGGCAGTGGTTCGATTGATCGACAAGAAGACCACTGCGTATGCGGATAAGAAACAGTTCTTCATCGACAAGGTTGCCGAGGGCGTGGGCCGCATCGCGGCGGGCTTCTATCCCAAGGACGTCATCGTCCGCCTTTCCGACTTCAAGTCCAACGAATACGCCAACCTAACCGGCGGCACTTTTTACGAGCCGCACGAGGAAAATCCCATGATCGGCTGGCGTGGGGCGTCTCGGTATTATGATCCCAAGTACCGGCCAGCCTTCGAGCTGGAGTGCAAGGGATTGCTCAAGGCCCGTAACGACATGGGGCTGACCAACATCAAGCTGATGGTGCCTTTCTGTCGAACCCCCGCGGAAGGCAAGAAGGTCATCCAGGTCATGAAGGAATGCGGTTTGGTTCAGGGTGAAAATGGCCTGGAAGTGTATGTGATGTGCGAGATCCCGTCCAATGTTATCCTGGCCGATGCCTTTGCCGACGTTTTCGATGGCTTCTCCATCGGTTCCAATGATCTGACCCAGCTCACCTACGGCCTTGACCGCGACTCCGGTTTCCTTGCCGGTGTCGCCGACGAGCGGGATGATGCGGTCAAGGAGATGATCAAGATGGTCATTGCCACCGCCAAACGGCGGGGGAAGAAGATCGGCATCTGCGGCCAGGGGCCCTCGGATTTCCCCGAATTTGCCACCTTCCTGGTAGAGTGTGGAATCGATTCCATGAGCCTTATCCCGGATACGGCGGTCAAGACCCGTTTGGCCGTGGCAGCCAAGGAAAAGGAGATGGGGATTAATCCTTAAGCTTCTCTGGCGTTAGAGACATAAAAAAAGGCCCCGCAGTAATGCGGGGCCTTTTTTTATGTCTGAGGTTTGACCTGTGCGGTGGTCGTGTCCATGCGGTTACTATGACCGTAGCGCTTTTTTTTATACCCCCCTTTACAAAAGGGGGAGGCTCGGTTTTGCCGGTGGTTTATTGAATTTCCCCTGTCGCGGGGAACCTTTTCTACTTCAGGGCTTTCAGCCGTTTCTGGGCCATCTCAACCTGTTCGCTTTTAGGGTAATCGGCAAGAAGTTTGTTGTAAACGATCTTGGCCGTGTCCTTTTCGGAGAGCTTTTCAAATGCCTCGCCCTGTTTATAGAGGGCGGCCGAGGCCTTGTTGCTCTTGGGGTAATCGGCGATCACCTTTTGATACTCTAAGATCGCCAACTCGAATTCTTTCTGTTGGAAAAGGCATTCGCCCAACCAGAATCTGGCGTTGGGGGCGAGAGGCGCTGTCCGATTCTTTTCCAGGTAGCTTGAAAAGGCGCTGTACGCCTCCTTGTATTTATTCGCCTTGTAGGCGGCCAGCCCCTTATTGTAGATGGTGTCGCTGGTGTTTGTCTCTGCGTCCTGCGCTGCCGTTTTGTCAGATGTTTGTTTTGATTTTTCTTCCGATTTTGCCGTCTCTTCCGTTTTTCCCGGTTTTTTCTTGACCTCATCCGGTTCGATGGTCTTGGGGCCGCTGGCTATATCAGCTTTTTTGCGCGCTTCTTCCGCCGCTTTTGAAGCGCGGTCCGCACGGTCTGATGCTTCCTTGGCCCGGTCTTCCTGTATTTTACTAAAGTCGCCGGACACGGAAGCAACCTGGGCATTGACTCCGGTTACCTTGCCGCCAAGTTCCGCTATCTGGCTGCGCAATTGCTCAAGCTGGCTATTGGTATTTTGCCGTAAGGCGGCCTGCTCTTCCTGAATCTTTCTGGTCTGGATATTTTTTTCGTCAACCCGTGCTTCAAGCTGCAACAAGCGTGACTTGATTTGCTCAAACTGGTTTGCCAGTTCCGCCTGGGAGCCGCGCTGGTTTTTCATGGCGGTGACAGCGTTGTCCATTTCCGCGATTTTTGTATCCGTGGTGCGCAGCCGCATGTCAAGCCCCCGGACATCCTTTTCCGCAGCGCATTGCATGAGCAAAGGGGAAAGACACAGGGTCAGGGCAAGATTGGTAAGCGATCGTTTCATGGATATGTCTCCTGGCAAAATGAAAAGCTGTGGATCCGTTACGGATACTTATGCCGTTCTTGCTATGGCAATAGCAAGGGTATTTTGTGGCAACGGCTTACGGGTCTTGACGTGGGGACCATTGCGGGTTGGATTGTGCGCCTGTGAGATTGAAAAGCGGGCGAAGCCCCATGCCGTTTTTAAAGATGGCGCATATTTCCTGTTTGTTATTCCGTTTTCTTGAAAAGACAAGTTGCCGACCATCCGGCGACCAGGAGGGGGATTCATGATCGCCTGCTGTTTGCGTCAACTGGACCGGTGTGCCGCCTTCAGGTTTGATCAACAAAATATGGGTGTTGCCGTTTACCCTGCCGGTATAGGCGATCCAGTCCCCTTTTGGCGACCAGCTCGGCGTGCTGTTTTCGTTGCCAAGGTAGGTTATCCGCTGTACGGACTTGGTGGCGACGTCCATGACATAGACTTGCGGAGAGCCGCTTCGGTCGGAAACAAAGGCCAGTCTTTTTCCGTCCGGTGACCAGGAGGGCGAGACGTTGACCCCCTCGCCATTTGTCAGGCGGCGCAATTCCTTGCCGTTGATATCAATGAGATAGATATCCGGGTTGGAAGATTTGCTGAGCGTAACGGCGATGACACTGTTGTCCGGCGCCCAGGCCGGCGCCATGTTGAGGCCTTTCTGGTGGGAAATGGCGCGGGTAGTTTTGAGGCTACTCAGCTCGGTGATATAGAGATTCGGGTTATTCCGGTGGTAGGAGGTGTAGGCCAGCCATTTGTTGTCCGGCGAAAACTTTGGGGCAACGGCCAGATATTCATGCTGGGTTACCTGGCGGATGTTTTCGCCCAGTACATCGGCCAGCCAGATCTCCTTGTGTCCGGAGGCCGTTGAAACAAAGGCTATTTTACTCTGACTGACCCCGCGTTCCCCGGTGAGTTGGAGCACGACCTCATCACAGAATTTTTTTATGCTTTCCTGGTGTTTGCTGATGGGGGTCTGGTAGCGGCGGCCAAGGATCATGTGGCCGGATTGAATCTCGTTGAGGCGTAGTTCCAAGACAAGGCCGTCGGCGGTCATTTCATATTGGCCAAGCACCGTGAATTCGGTGCCAAGGGCGGGCCAGTCCCAGGTCTGGCTGCCGCCGTATGCGGAGGGGTCGATTATTTCCACAAACCCGTGAAAGGCCAAAGCCCGTCCCATGAGGTCAGCCATCTTCTTGCCGCCGTCATGGATGGTGCCCGGCTGTTTTTTATCGATAAAATACGGCACCGCGATGTTTATCTTGCGGACGTTGGCGGAGGTAATATCGAGATACACGATGGCCTCTGCCGGGCGGGAGAAACCGAGCAGCAGGGTAAGGCAAACCAGGATCATGCCCAGCACGCGCATGGTGAGGACCGAGGCAAGGGTTTCATTTTTTTGCGAGCAGTTGTTTTTCATAAAAGAATCCATATCAAAAGACTTCTCCTGGCCTGAATTTTAGGCCGATTTCCATTTCTGACTGGTTGATGCCGATGGGGAATGGCGGTAGAGGGGCAGAAAGCTTCAGGGTTTTTTCAACAAATTGATTAAAAAAGACATTGTCTGATTTTTTCTTAAAAGAGCTTTCAACCACAACACCGTCGCGTCGGACCCGAATGATGACAATCGCCTCGACGTTTTCTTTCCAATTTTGCAGGTCCGGCAGGACCCAGTGCTCCTGAATCTGGCTGTTCACGGCAATAAGATAACGCCGGAGATTTTCGTCGACCGCGACTCCGCCGCTTGGTCCACTGCCTGAGCCACTGCCTGCTTGAGCGGCTGCTCCGGCGGCGGCTTTCCCGGCCGTAACCTGTTGCCCGGCAAAGAGCGACTTCGCTAGTTGGCTAACAGCATCTTTTGCTTTTTTGTCCGCATCCGTCCTGGCCTTTTCCGCTACGTCCTTCGCCTGTTTTTCCTTGTTTTCGGCGAGCAATTTATCCCGCAGCAGCTTGACCTTGTCAATGTCTGCTTTTTCCTTCGTTTTTATCGGCTTAAGCGAGATGGCGTCTTTGGCGACTGCTGGCGGTTCTGGCGTAGGCTGGGTTTTTACTGGAGGCGTCGGCTTTGCCGGTTCAGGCGGCGCTGCCTTGGGTTGCGGGGGGGCAGCCTGGGGGGCAACGGCGGCCTTGCTTGGCGCTGCCGGAGCTGGCCCGCCAAGATCCTCAACGGAGAAAAGATTGACCGTATACACCTCTGGAATTTTCTGCTGGAAGTGCAGAAAATTTGGGGCGAAAAAGCCAAAGAGTAAAAAACAAACATGCACGGTAATGGTCAAAAATAATGATTTTTGCCATTGTTTATCGGGCAGTTCGGATGTCGGCGGACGATAAGGCACGGTGTGTCTGCTATCTTTTGGGTTTGTCGATTTCGGGTTGGGTTATCATGCCAAGTTTATCAAAACCAACGGCCTTGATGTCGGACATGAGAGAAACCACCACCCCGTAGGGGACTTCTTTGTCGGCCCTGAGCAGAACCGCATCGTTCGTGCCTTTTTTGGCCAGAGCGGCCAGTGATTCCTTGATCGCAGCCTGGGTGCCTTTGGTATTGTTGAGCAAAAACTCCCCTTTTTTCGTGATCGTTACAATGATGGGAGTTTTTTCCTGTTGCAGGGGCTTGGCGGTTGTTTCCGGCAGATCAATGTCAACGCCTTGGGTCATCATGGGGGCGGTGATCATGAAAATGATCAGCAGCACCAGCATGACGTCCACCAGGGGGGTGACATTGATATCCGAAACTAGCCGTTTTTTACAGTTGCCGTCTTCGACCGGACCCATGGCGAATTCCTGTGTAGGTGTTTGTTAGCCCTGGCGGGAAATGAAGTCCCGCTCCACGAGGTTCAGAAAGTCGACGGAAAAGCTGTGCATCCTGCTTTCGATCTCCGCCATCTGGTTGGAATAATAATTGTAAAAAACCACGGCGGGGATCGCCACGGCAAGGCCGGCCGCTGTTACGACCAAGGCCTCGGAGACACCGGGCGCCACAACGGCCAGGGAGGCTGAACCGCGCATGCCTATTTCATGGAAAGAGGTCATGATGCCCCAGACCGTACCGAAAAGACCGATAAACGGAGCGGTGCTGCCGGTGGTGGCCAGGAAGGAGAGTGACTTGGAAAGCCGGGAGGATTCGAGATTTTCCGCCTTGCGCAACGCCCTTTTCAGGGGTTCCATGCCGGCAAGGCGTGTTTCCAGGGTTTCGTCGGCAGCGCCTCGGGAGGTGGCGGTGGTTTTGCCGAGTTTCTGTAGCTCATGGTAGCCGGTTCTGAAGATGTTTGCCTCGGGGCACAGGGTCAGGTTGTTGGCAAACCTGACGGCTTCGGAAAGATTTTTGCTCTGCCAGAAGGTCTCAAGAAATTCTTCGCTTTCCTCTCCTGCCTTCTTGAACAGGGAAAATTTTTGGAAAACAATGAACCAGGAGTACACAGAGAAGCCCAGCAACATAGTCATGACAAATTTGACCGTGAGTCCGGCGCCCAAAAACATTGAAATAATATTAAGCTCTCCCACTTGCAGTCGTCCTCTTTAGGTTGATTTGGTTGAGGCCTGAAACGCAAAACCCACACAAAATACACATCGATGGAGCAGTTGAGGCTGGTCCGTATCGAGAAAGGGGGAAGTGATGCGGTGACATTCCGGTGAACAGCGCCCCTGAATATTCTCGCTACTTGTAATTTTTTTTGTGAATCTTGTCAATGGGAGTCATTAATGATAGCAAGGTTTTTCAAAAATATATCAGTGTAATACCTCAAGAGGGCCAGTATGAATATTTTTGACATCATTGGACAAAAAAGGTATTAAATTCCGGTTGAGCATCGTCGGAACGGTGGCTGGCTGTGTTGCCGGCTTTTGCAGCATCTCGTTTCGTTTCTGGACACATTTGCAGGAAGGCCCCATGAAAGAAATAAAGGTTGGCTTGCTGGGTTTTGGCACCGTTGGCAGTGGTTTGGCGGAGGTTCTCTTGCTCCAGGCAGAGCGGTTGCGGCGGAAAACCGGGGCCTCCATCCGGTTGTGCCGGGTTGCGGATATCCGCATTGAAGCGTTGCCTCCGCAATTTAAGGATGTGGAGCTTGTCCGGGATGCGGATCTAATTTTCAAGGACCCGGAGATCGACATCGTGGTCGAGCTCATCGGCGGCATTGAGCCGGCGAAAACCTTTATCCTCAAGGCCATAGAGCATGGCAAGCATGTGGTGACCGCCAACAAGGCCCTCATCTCCCAGCACGGCATGGAAATCTTTGAAGCGGCGGCCCGGAAAAATGTCGAAGTCGGCTTCGAGGCCAGCGTCGGCGGCGGCATCCCGGTGATCAAGGCCCTGAAAGAGGGGCTGGTCGCCAACAAGATCCTCTCGATCATGGGCATCATGAACGGGACGGCCAACTATATCCTTAACAAGATGACCGATGAGGGCATGGCCTTTGCCGAGGTGTTGAAAGAGGCCCAGGCAAAGGGATACGCCGAGGCCGACCCCACCTATGATGTCGAGGGGATCGATACGGCCCACAAGCTGGTGATTCTGATGACCATGGCCTACGGCATGAAGGTAAGCCTTGCCGATGTCAGCATCGAAGGCATCTCCCAGATTGAGCCCATCGACATCGACTTTGCCCGGGAGTTCGGCTACCGCATCAAGCTCCTGGCCATCAGCCGCAATCATGGCGATACCGTGGAAGCCAGGGTACATCCGACCATGGTCCCGGAAAAAGACCTGTTGGCCAATATCGGCGGGGCCTATAACGGCATCCAGTTCACCGGCGACATGGTGGAGGATATCCTGTTATATGGTCAGGGTGCAGGCAAAATGCCGACGGGCAGCGCGGTTGCCGCGGACGTGGTGGATATTGCCCGGAACATCCTCTGCAACAGCATCAACCGGGTGCCGTGCCTTGCTTACTTGCCGGAAGAGATCAAGCCTCGGGGCATTACTCCCATGGAGAGCCTGCGCGGCTGTTATTATTTCAGGATGACCGCCATGGACAAGCCGGGCGTCCTCTCCGCCATTGCCGGGATTCTGGCGCGGCACAATATCAGCATCGAATCGGTTCTCCAGAAGGGCAGGCAGAAAAATGGCACCGTGCCCGTGGTCATGATGACCTATGAGGCAGAGGAAGCCTCGGTGCGCAAGGCCCTGGCCGAGATTGACGCCTTGGATATCTGCACCGACAAGACGGTGAAGATTCGGATCATGAAGGCCCATGCAGAATAGCAAACCCATGAAGTACATCATCTTGGTCGGTGACGGCATGGGGGATCTGCCCATTGCCGAATTGGGCGGCAAGACCCCCCTGGCCTTTGCCAAAACCCCGGCCATGGACAGGATTGCCAGCGAAGGAGAACTCTGTTTGGTTCGCACCGTGCCCGACGGGTTCCCGCCTGGCAGCGATGTGGCCAATCTTTCCCTGCTCGGATATCTCCCGCATGAATGCTACAGCGGCCGCGCCCCTCTGGAGGCCGCCAGCCTCGGCGTTGCCCTGGCGCCCGACGAGATTGCCTTTCGCTGCAACCTGGTTACTCTGCGTTTTGAAGAAAATCGGGTATTCATGGAGGATTACAGCAGCGGCCATATCTCCAGCCCGGAAGCGAAAATCCTTATTGAGGGACTTGAGGCCGTCGCAGGCACCGATCGTCTGCGGTTTTATCCTGGGGTAAGCTACCGGCATCTTCTCGTCCATTCCGGCGAGGTTGGGCCGTTGGTGACCGTTCCGCCCCATGATTATACCGGGCAGGAGGTGACGGAATTCTGGCAGCGGTATACCAGTATCCCCCATCTGCGAGAGGCCTTGACCAAGGCCGTGGCCTATCTGGCCGACCATCCGGTCAACTGCGAGCGGCAGGCACAGCAGCGCAATCCAGCCAATGCCATCTGGCTCTGGGGGGAGGGTAAGGCTCCGTCCATGCCGACCATCAGAGAGCAGTTTGGTGTGGAAGGGGCCTTGATTTCGGCGGTTGATCTGCTCAAAGGCATTGGTGTGTATGCCGGCTTGGAAATCATTGAGGTGCCCGGAGCCACTGGCTATCTGGACACCAACTATGCAGGCAAGGCGACTGCCGCCATTGAGGCCCTGAGAACAAAGGATCTGGTTTTCGTGCATGTTGAAGCCCCGGACGAGGCAGGGCATCAGGGCAGTCTTCAGGGCAAGCTCCAGGCCATCGAGGATTTTGATGGCAAGATCGTCAAACCGATATTTGAGGCGCTTATGGCCAGCGGTTATGATTTTCGCCTGGCCGTGGCCATGGATCATTTTACCCCGCTTGCCATCAGGACACACAGCGTGGACCCGGTGCCGGTGGCCATTTATGATTCCCGAGCAGTCCACGCGGGAAGCGGACTGCCCTATGATGAGCAAAGCGCGGCCATGGTGGGGAAGTTGCTGACGGATGGTCGGCAGTTTTTTGAGCGGGTTCTCGGACGGGCGTGATGGCGGATAAGTCCCTTGAGATGCACGAACCGCTGCATCGGTATCGCTGTCGGGTTATTTACGGCGATACGGATTCCGGCGGGGTCGTGTACTATGCCAATTATCTGCGCTACTTTGAAGCCGCCCGCACCGAGTTCATGCGGGAGCGGGCGCTCTCCTACAAAGAGATCGAAGGGCAAGGGTTTATTATGCCGGTGGTGGAATGTCAGGTGCGGTATAATGCCTCAGCCCGCTATGACGATCTGTTGCTGGTTGAAACCTGTCTTTTGGAAGTGAAATCCCGGACCTGCCGTTTCAACTACCGGATTATACGGGAAAATGACGGCAAGATGTTGGTTCAAGGATACACCACCCATGCGGTTGTGGATCTCAATGGCAGATTGACAAGATTCCCGGCCATGGTGCTTGCTGCCTTGCGGGAACAGTCGGCGGACCTGTCTTAATCCCTTTATTTTCCTTGACATTCTCCCTGTATCGAGTATTATGTCGCCACTGACGCGGGGTGGAGCAGTTCGGTAGCTCGTCGGGCTCATAACCCGAAGGTCGTAGGTTCAAATCCTGCCCCCGCTACCATGTAAATTTTAAGGACTTGGCGTACTGCCGAGTCCTTTTTTTTGGTGCAGCGTCCTCTTGGAAGTGTGAGTCGGATGCTGTTTTTCGCAGACCGTTTGGCTGATCGGGAATAAGGAGAGGATATGGCGGCAACCGTTGACGAGGTAACAATCAATTATGAAGAAGACGGGGTCGTGGTCGTCAAGGAAATCGAAAAGGTTATCCTGTCCAAGGGCGCTTGGGCTACCATTCTCTTTCGTTTTCAGCAGTGGGACCCCAAGAAGAATGAATACAGCCCGGATAAGTACTCCATCCGTCGCTATCGCAAGGTGAACGGGGAATACAGCCAGCAGTCCAAATTCAATATTTCCAGCCCTGATCAGGCGCAAAAGATTGTCGAGGCCTTGCAAGGCTGGCTGTGATGGGAAAGGCAGGCTTTTCCCCAAGCTGTGCGGGATGTGCCGGATACCGGTTCTTTATGATTGGCGGTTTTTGCTGAAAGAAGCTATATTTTTGCTGTATCTCTTGATGTTCGGCGTACAAACGGGTTGAGAGCATGAATATTGCGATCACGACACAACGCATCGGCCACAAAGCAATGGTGCTTGTAACGGCTATTCACCGTGTGCGTACGACTACGCCATTCACTAAAAAGTTGCTGAGTCTTTAGGCCCAGGGATGAATATTTCCCCTGCAAGCGCCCCAAGGCAAAAACGCGTTTCCTTCGCTGTCCTGCTGCTCTTCATCCTTCTTGGCTGGTGGCTCTTCTTTGTTTATCAGCGACCGGCCCCTGTGCCTACAGTCGTCCCCATCCCGGTAACGGCGCGGGGGGATCTCGCGGCTGACGAGCAAAGCACCATCGCCCTGTTTCGTTCTGCCTCCCCAGCGGTTGTCTATATCACCAACATTGAGGTCCGAAGGAACATCTTCAGTCTCAATATCCATGAAATTCCTAAGGGCACGGGTTCCGGCTTTATCTGGGATAAGCAGGGCAGGATCGTGACCAACTACCATGTCATCGAATCGGCCAGCCGGGTCGAGGTTACCTTGGCGGACCGTTCAACCTGGCAGGCAACCCTGGTGGGCGTTGCGCCGGACAAGGATCTGGCGGTGCTGCAAATTTCGGCTCCGGCGGATAAACTCACTCCGCTGCCTCTGGGGGAATCACATAATCTGCTGGTGGGTCAGAAGGTATTCGCCATCGGCAATCCTTTTGGTCTTGATCAGAGCCTCACCTCCGGTATCGTCAGCGCCTTGGGTCGGGAGATTCAATCGGCAACCGGCAGAACCATCCAAGGGGTCATCCAGACGGACGCCGCCATCAACCCCGGCAACTCGGGGGGGCCTCTTTTAGACAGCGCCGGACGCCTTATCGGGGTGAATACCGCCATTTATAGCCCGTCCGGAGGCAGCGCCGGTATCGGTTTTGCCGTGCCGGTTGACGTGGTGGCCAGGGTGATTCCGGAGATTATCCAGCATGGGCGGCTGATTCGCCCCGGTCTCAGTATCTCCGTGGCGGATGATCAGATTGCCAGGCGGGTAGGGGTGACAGGGGTGCTGGTCATGAATATCCAGCCGGGCAGTTCCGCCGAGGCTGCCGGACTGCGGGGAACCCGCCGGATTCAGGGGGAGATAGTATTCGGGGATGTCATCCTGGCGGTTGATGGGCGCAAGGTTTTTTCCTACGACGACTTGCGCAATGCCATGGATCACTATAAAGTCGGGGACAAGGTTATCCTGACCATCGAGCGGGATAACCGGCAGATGCAACTGCCATTGGTACTGGAAGAGGTAGGATAGCTTTGTGACCTGGTGGACCCGCGCCTTAAAAAGTCTTATCTCCATAGACGAGCAGCGACTGGATCTGTTTCGAGTTTTTCCCGGAATAAGAAGGTTTCTGGCCGCCCGGCATCACTATGCCTATCTGCGGACCGCCGGTGATATTCTCTTTGCCCTGGTGGTTATTTCCGGACTCTTCGGCCCCAGGGATGCGCGCAGCAATGTTGCGGTGTTTCTTTCGTGGGGTCTCATCTGGCCAAGCATTGTCTTGAGCTGGTTTTTTGTGGGACGGATGTGGTGCGGGATCTGCCCCTTTCCAGGGCTTGGCGTCTTCCTCCAGCGCCGGGGTATAACCCTTTCTTGGGGTGTGCCGAAAATCCTCCAGAAATATGGCGTGTACGCCTCGGTTATTCTGCTGGCGCTTATCATCTGGACCGAGGTTGTTGTCGGACTTGACCGCTCTCCGGTCGGCACCTCTTTTTTCGTATTGTCCATCGTTTTTGGCGCGGCCCTGCTCGCGGTTCTTTTTCCAGGACAGGCCTGGTGCAGGCATCTTTGTCCCTTGGGCCGCATCAGTGGCGCAGCGGCAACCCTTTCCATCACCGAGTTCAGACCGGATCATGAAAAATGTCGCGGCTGCGAAACCTTTGCCTGCAAAAAAGGCGTTGATGGCAAGCAGGGTTGCCCGGTCTATCTGGGCGCCTATAATGTCCAGAATAACCTGCATTGTCTGGTCTGCGGCCACTGTCTGCCCTTCTGTGATCGGGACTCACCCCAGCTGCTCCTGCGAAATCCCTATTCGGAGCTGATTCGCAACAAGGGCCGCTACATCACCTGCTCGTATATTGTCCCGTTTCTTATCGGCTCCCAGCTCGCCCGTTTCCTGCGGAAAAAAGAGATCTACGGCCAGCTTGCCGCCTTCTCCGGTTGGCCGGATGCAGTGCTTTTCAGCCTGTTACTCTTGATCGGCTTTGGCTTAAGCCTGACGATTATCCGTTTTGGCGCCCGTCTGTTCGGGGTCAATGAGGACCCCATGTTCGGCAAGTTTTCGCCCATGGTTCCTATTTTGATTCCCATGGCCTTCACCGGGGAGCTTGTCTATCGGCTGGGATATTTTGCCGCAGGGGTTGGAGATTTTATCCCCACCTTTGGGCGTCAGGCTGGCGTGGCGTTTCTGGAGAAATTTTTCTTTACTATTCCTGATTTTCCGGTGCAGATACTCTCGGCTTTTTTCATGCTCAACGGCTCCATCGCCGGGTGTTACATCCTCTGGCAGTTCTGTCTCAATGATTTCGAGGGGCATATTCGTTTTCGGAATTTTCTCGGAATCAATCTCCTGATCGTTGCGCTGCTCTTTTTCTATCTGACTGTTATTTTTTAGTAAGAGCTTATTTACGGACAAGCTCTTAGTTAGAAATTATCCCGTTTATCGGGGTTAGGAGCCGTTACGGAGCTGTTCCGTTACGCCTCATTTTGGTTGGGATTGGCTTAGGAAGGAGAGGCGTTTGCGTTTGGCAAACTCCCGCATGTTGGTGGCCCGATCCGACTCATCAATGATCTCCCGGCCCACGATTTCTTCAATGATGTCCTCAAGACTGACAACGCCTGTGACCGAGCCGTATTCGTCAACCACCACAAAAAGGTGTTGGCGGTGCTCAAAAAATTCGAGCATGACAGCGGTCAGACGTCCTGTCTCCGGGACAAAATGCGCAGGCTGCATAAACTCCCGCAGGGTTTTTTCCTCGACTCCCTGAGCCGCCCAACTGAACAGGTCCTTGCGCAGGATGATGCCCACCACCTCGTCCGTATTCTTTTCATAGACCGGAATCCTGCTGTGCATATTGAGCATCTCGTTGGCCTGCATTGCCTTGACCACGGTCAGGCCGGCGTCGAGCATGAAAGTGACGGTGATGGGGGTCATGATCTGGCGGACGTTTTTATCCTTGAGATCGAGAATGTTGGTGATGACCCGCCGCTCTTGCAGGCTGATCTCTCCGGATCTGTGACTCTGTCTGGCTAGAGCCTGGATCTCCTGGGCTGAAACCAGGAGGCCGTCGTCCTTGGCCGGGAGCAATCGGGTGATGGCCTGAATTATCAGAATGAACGGACTCAGCAGTTTTACCATCCAGTGGAGGGGATAGGCGATCCAGACGGCCAGCTCCCGGCTGTAGGAAACGCCGAGGGTTTTGGGGAGTATTTCGGAAAAAAGGAGAATGACCATGGTGAAGAGCGCGGAAAACCAGACCATGCTGTCGGCGCCAAACACCGCGGCGGCCGCAGCCCCGGAGACCGTCGCCCCTGCCGTGTTGGCAATGGTGTTCAGGGTAAGCACTGCGGTGATGGGCCGGTGGATATCCTTTTTCATCCCCATGAGAATCCGGCCGATTTTTTTGTGCTTCCGGCTGGTTATCTCAACTTGACTCATCGGTAATGAGTAGAACGCTGCTTCGCAGAGGCTGCACAGGGCGGAGATTATTATGGCAAGGCTTACGGACAGGCATAATTGCAGGATCAAGGGGGCCTCCCTGTTTTTAGGTGGATTGGTTTGGAAATCTGTTTACGATAGCTGTCAGGAATCTAATGCAATTATTTGATTTTATCATGCAATTATCGTTGCGTAAGGGTTACTCTGTATTATAATAACAACATCTCCTTCAATTAACTCTACACAGACAAGGGTAGCTGTACCTGGGTAACACCACCGAACTCCTTCAGTTTTTTTGAGATGGCGAAAACAGCTTCTGTTTTCTGAATGCGCCACCATAGCCTCGCGCGGAGAGGCCGGAAGGGGATTTGCAACCTATGGTTTGCATGAAAAAATGTTCGGTCTTTATTGTTGATTCCGACCCGTCACACACGGCCGCTTTTCAGGAATTGCTGGGGCGCTGGCCGCATCTCGTTTGCTATGCTAAAACCATCGAAGAATTCAAACAACTTCTTGCCGGGGTTGTGCCGGATGTTGTCCTGTGCAATCTTAACCTGCCTGGCATGCAAGAGCAGGATTTCCTGCGATATGTCGGCAACGTCTGCCCCCATGCAATCAGGATTGTTTTTTCGGAAAAGACAGGGGCTGATGCACTGGTAAGGCTTGTGGCGACCGGGGCGGCGCACCGGGCATTTTGTCTGCCCTTGAGTAAAGAACTGGGCTGCTCACTGGAGCATGATCTTGCCGTGCGCTCGCGGATTCGGATTCGTAAATGCTGGGAGTTTCTGAACCATGGCCAGGGGCTTCCTACGTTGCCGCCGGTGGTGCATGAACTTGAAGCCATTCTCCAGAATCCTGAGTATGCCTTGACCCAGGTTGTCGAGGTTCTAGGCAAGGATCCGATTCTTGCCGCCCGGCTCTTGCAGATGGTTAATTCCGTGCATTTTTCCAGAGGGATGAAGATTGATGATCTCCATCGGGCGGTAAGCTGTCTGGGGATCAGCAGAACACGAAAAATGGTCCTTTTTATCTGTGCGCTCAACCACTTTCAGTATCCCAAAAAATACCATAGTCATGCCCTGAATATCATTGATCACAGCATCCAGTGCGGCAAACTGGCCGGATTTATAGCCAAGAGACTTGCCCCGGATCAGGAAAGAACCGCAGTTACCGCAGGGCTACTGCACGATATCGGCAAACTTGTTTTCCTTGCCTCCCTTGAAGAGGCGTTGCATCATTCCCCTGCATTCCTGCGCCGATACGGTCTGTTTGCCACCGAGATGGAAGAACAGATCTTCGGTATCTCCCATCTGGAGTTGGGCAGTGCCCTGCTCCTCTGGTGGAATCTTCCCATGGTCATGGTTGACGCGGCGGCAAACCATAGCCAGCCCCTCAACTCCCTACAGGGGGTGCCGTTATGCGTGGCCATTGCCGATCGGTGTCTTCTCAAGGCTGTCAACGGAGAGGCAATCACCACGGATTTCAATCGCCTTCCTCCGGGTTTACCTATAGAGGAATGGTTGCAATATGCCCGTATCCTGACCATGGATAAAATTATGACCATTGCTGCATGATTTCTGATTGTCGTGTTTGGCTGCTTTTGATTTTTTAAATTCCAGTAATAAGCATTGAGGGATGGATTTATGTTGCAGTTCAGTAAGGTTGGGCCGGAAACATATATGGGCGATCTTGTGGTCTATCTGGCGCGTCAGCCGGGTAAGGGCTCCCCCCGCTGTGCCAACAACGGGACTGTCGATGGAGTTATCCGGCGGGTGCACGCGCTTGGGGATTTTTCCGGAAAAGAGGGAGAGCACTTGCTTTTTTATCCGGAAAAAGGAAGGCAGGGCATACCATCCGCAAAGCGGGTGCTGGTTGTCGGTCTGGGCAAAGATGAATTGAGCCGTGAGTTGTTCCGCAAGGCTGGCGGGACCATCGCTTCCCTGGCCATGAAGAGCAAGGTCCAGGATCTGTTGCTTGTTTTGCCTGAGCTTGCCTGTGACAAAGCCGAGATGGTGGAAGGCCTGTCCGAAGGCCTTGTGCTGGGGGCCTACCGATTTAAGAAATACAAAACTAAAAACGACCCGGATGCCTCGGGAGAGATGCTGAAGCAGGCTGCCCTGTATGCCGTTGATCATAAGGGACTGGACAAGGCGCTTAGGCTGGGTGAAATCGGCGCCCAGTCCGCCTGTCAGGCCCGGGATATGGCCAATGAGCCAGCCAGTCACTGGACGCCAGCACATTTTTCCGAATATGGCAGACAGTTGGCCGCTGCCCACGGGATGACCTGCACGGTCCTAGATCAGGCCCGGCTGAAAAAGCTGGGCTTGGGAGGAATCTTGGCAGTCAATCAGGGCTCGGACTGCCCCCCGGAAATGGTGATCCTTGAGTATGCCGTAAAGCCAAGCGCGCCCACCCTGCTGCTGGTCGGCAAGGGACTCACCTTTGATTCCGGCGGTATTTCGCTCAAGCCAAGCGCGGGTATGGAAGAGATGAAGTACGATATGTGCGGGGGGGCCGCAGTCCTTTGCGCCATGCAGGCGGTTGCCCAGGCGAAACTCAAAGGCTTGAACCTGGTGGCCATTGTCCCGGCCACGGAGAATCTGCCCGGCCCGGCCGCCCTCAAGCCAGGGGATGTGATCACCCAGTACGGCGGCAAAACCGTGGAGGTGGTGAACACCGATGCCGAGGGCCGTCTTATCCTGGCCGATGCCCTGGCCTACGGCATCAAGAAATACAAGCCGGACATGGTGATTGACGTTGCCACCCTAACCGGCGCCGTCATTATCGGCCTTGGCCATCACCGTACCGGCCTGTTGTCCAACAACGATGATTTGTGCGACCGGCTACTTGCCGCGGGAGATCGCAGTGGCGAACCTCTCTGGCGGCTGCCCCTGGACCCGGAGTACACCAAACAGCTCAAGTCCGAGATCGCCGATCTCAAAAACGTCGGAAAAAAGGACGGCGGTACCATCACCGCCGCCGCATTTCTTAAGGAATTTGTCGGGGAGACTCCCTGGGCTCATCTGGATATTGCCGGCACGGCCTGGGATTTTACCGAGAAGTCCTATATTCCCAAAGGGCCATCCGGTATCGCGGTGCGTACGCTGTTCGATTTTGTCAGAAACTGGAAGGGGTAGGGACGACGAGGTCCTTGCAAAAGACCTAACCCCTCGGATGTGCCGTCATTCCGGCGCAAGCGGGAAGCGTGCAGGGAATTGCACGCTTCCCATCGCTTTTGTTAGATTTCAGGTTTTACTGCCTCAATAGTTGCCGAAACCACATAGTCCTCGATCTTGCTTCCCGGCATCCAGTCACGGATAAAGGTTCTGCTTTCAGGTTTCGCCTTGATTCGAATGTTCGTAAAACCAGTTCGCTGCAACATAACTTCGAGCGCTCGGATAGAAGATGCCCCTGCTATGCATCCGGTGTGGAACGCCATATCTTTCTTGAGGTTCTCGGGCAGTTCAGCGGTGGCAACAACATCGGAAATAGCCAGTCGCCCACCCGGTTTCAATACGCGGAAAGCCTCGCTGAAAACCTTTTCTTTCTCTGGCGAAAGGTTGATCACACAATTCGAAATGATGACATCGACAATTCCATCGGCAACCGGAAGGTATTCCAACTCCCCTAGCCTAAAATTGACGTTTCCGATATCGGCTTTCTCCGCGTTTCGGCGGGACTTGGTGATCATCTCCGGCGTCATGTCAACGCCGATTACAAGGCCAGTGTCTCCAACGGCCCGCGCCGCCAAGAAACAGTCGAATCCTCCGCCGCTACCCAGGTCGAGCACCGTTTCGCCGGGTTGCAAGGAGGCGATGGCCTGCGGATTGCCACACCCAAGCCCCATGTTTGCTTCTTCCGGCGCAGCAGTCACATCCTCGCCGGAGTAACCCAGGCCAAGCGAAATATCCGCTGCCGTTATTTGGTTGGGTGTTCCGCAACAGGATGCGGGTGAGCAACCGCAACCGGCCCGCTCTGATGCGGCAACCTTTCCGTAATTCTCCCGAACCGCACTGCGAACTTCGTCGTTCCTACGTTTGTCCATTCGAATCTCCTCTATAGGGTTTATTTAAGTAACGCTCACCCTATAGACGGGAAAAGATCAAGAAAGACGCAAACGATCATTATTCAGAGGTCAACAAGTATTACAAGCTCCGTCCTTTCGTTCGTAATCACAGAGCCGTCCACTATGATCGAACTCAAGCCGACAGCACTCGGCCAGCATATTTTTCAAGAGGACCCGCCCCCGTTGTACTCGAGATTTGGCGCCGGAAATCGAAATACCCTGCACTTGGGCAACTTCTTTCTGCGTCAATCCATGTAATTCAGAGAGAATGATCGCCTCGCGATAGTTTTCGGGCAGCAGTTGTATCATGGGTTGCAGGCATTTCGACAATTCTTGAGCAACCTTTTCGCCGGAATCGGTTTCGGGTTGCGGTAGCCACTCGGGAACCTCTACGGTGGGCTTCCGCGACCGGAAGTAATCGATGATAGCGTTTCTTGCAATTTGGTAGAGCCAGCTTTTTAGCTTTGTCTTATCTTGCAGGGAAGCTAATCCGGTATGCATTTTCAGAAATACGTTCTGAAGAGTGTCATCGGTCGCCGTGTCATCAATAACTTTGCTCTTGATGAACGAACGCAGCCTTGCATGGTATTCGTACCAGATTTTTTCTGATGTGTTCATTGGATGGATATCAATGGGCCTAGCTGCCGGGTGATTGCAATTTTCACCCGCCAGCCTGCTATGGCTTAGGGGAGTCGCTGGTTGCAGCCAGTTCCTTGACCTGCTTCATGGCCCGGATATAGACCTCGCAGTTGTCGCATTGGGCAAATTCCTTGGCGCAGGCGGTGCTGGCCCGCTGCCAGCAGGGGATGGTCCTGTCGATATAGGCTGAGCAACGGTCTCTTTTTTCGGGGGGGCATTTGGTGATTTCCCAGCAGGGGGTGAGTTCCAGCAGCATCTTGATGCCGGGGATGCTGATGCCCTTTTCGTGGATCAGGGTGCGCAGGCAGGTGATCCACTCAATGTCGTTGTTCGAGAAATAGCGCTTGTTGCCTTGCCGAGCCGGCTTGATTAGGTTTTCTTCTTCGTAGATTCGTAAGGTTCGTGGGTGAACGGAGAGAAGTTTTGCTGCAACACTGATCGGGTAAATCGGCTCGCTGTTATCAAGTGTCATGTGTCGCTCCGTGCGTATCCGTTTTGGGTGGATCGTTCTCTCTTGAACAGAGGTTGGAGAAGGCCGCCCCGCTAAGAGCAGGCCTTCTCCAACATAACACATCTTCTATAGGCCGCGCAGTGTTTTCAGAACCTTGGGGGCCTCCTCGTCCTCGGCTAGAATGACATGACAGGTGTCGCAATTCATGGAAATGGCCTCGCCGGCCTTGGTTGCATGGCCGTCATCATGGCAACGGAAACAGCCTGAATCATTCTTGTGACCAAGAAAATTCCGGTAGGTATTCCATTCTATCTTCATCTCCGGGAAGACATTTTCCGCGTAGGCCGCCTGGATGCCGGCGATGGCTTTTTCCAAAAGCGGCATGTTGTTGTTCACCAGTTTCGGATAATCCTTTCGGTACCTGGCCCGGATCTCGGTGGCGATGCTGTTTTTGGCCTCTTCCTGGCTGGCATAGGCCTTCGTGATCAATTCCAGGGCATTTTTCTTGATATAGGGAAGGGAAGTGGGGATATTCCCGTGCAGCAGTTTCTGGTCAAGGGCTTCATCCGGGGAGAGGTAGATATGGGTCGGGCGATTGTGGCAGTCGATGCAGTCCATGGTCCGGACTTCTCCGACAGGCCCGGCTGTCGCCTCTGCCTCCGTGGTGAAAACAACCTGGGTGCCGTCCGGCTTGGAAAGCGTCACCTCGCTGATCTTTTCCCGCTCCCTGTCCGTGTGGGTGTAGGTTATCTTGTTTTCCGGGGCCACATGCCAGTGAATGCCGTGGGCATCACTGCCGCGGTAGCCGCCCGAACCAACTTTAAGGAGAAGCACCGTCTGGAGGTGGGTGTTTTTTTCATCGGCTTTGAATTTATCCCGGATATAGAGCTTGTCCCCATGGAACAATTCAGGCCGGTGGCATTCCTCGCAGGTTTCTCGGGCCGGGCGCAGACCGTGGACCGGGGTTTGGATGGGTCTGCTGTAGGTGCCGAGGGCAACGGCAGCGAGCTGTCTGACCCCGGAGATCTTCGATTTTGCAAACCACTGGGCGCCCGGGCCGATATGGCATTCCACGCAGCGGACCCGGGAGTGGGGGGAGTTTTTGTAGGTGGTGTACTCCGGCGCCATGACTGTATGGCAGAACTGCCCGCAGAAGCCGACAGATTCAGTATAGTGGTAGCCGGTGTAGGAAATGAGGGCGAGGATAAAAAGGTTGAGCAGGGTAAGGGCGGTTGCCAGGAGAATGAGCTTGCGCACCTTGGTGAACCGGTCCGGGGCGGTGAATTGTTCTTTCAGATAATCATAGGTGAAGATGCCGACCTCTTCCTTGCCCTTGAAGAAAAAAAGGCCCAGGAAAACAAGGATCAGGCTCGTCATAAAGAGCGGACCCAGAACCATGTAGATGACAAACCCGAAATAAGCGTTCTCCACAACACCCATGATGTCGAGGATTGCCGCAACCAGCAGGATCGGAAAGGTAACGGTGGTCAGGACGGCACCCACCAGGGAAACCTTGCTGCGTGCAATGCCATTGATAAACGTTTTGATAATGTCCGTGAATTTAACCAATGCTCATCCTCCCGTCTTGATTGTTTTCATGGTTTCACATTCCGTGAAATGCCGCCTCCCTTGTAATCTATCATAGATGGGTATAAAGAAAAAACAAATAATTTTAGTGGGTTACGTGTCAGTTTAAGATGTTAGCATTGCAGGATGAAAAATAGAAAAGATTTACGGAAGTTTAAAATGTAAGTTTTTTGCTCAATCATAATATCGCAAAAAAAGCGAAAAAATGCGCACCAGGTGTCTTGATGATCGTGGGGCTCTGGTTTCAGTAGTAGTCGCCTGGTGAAGGCAGGTGCGCGCAATGGCTGGCGGCCGGGCAGGTCATGCACTCGTGGACCTTTCCCTCGCTGGATTCCGTTGTTTCCGAAGACAGTTTTTTCTGGGAGCACTCGAAGATTATCTCCATCTCTTCCCGGTCCAGGGTTTCTGTTTGCAGGAGGATTTCCGCAAGATGCCCCAAGAAGGGTTTTTCTTGCAGCAGGATGGCGTGTGCTCTCTGGTAGCTGTCCTCCACCAGCTTTCGCACCTCCATGTCGATGTGCCGGGCCGTGGTTTCGCTGTAGATCAGTTGGCTTGCCTGGTCCCCGAGAAAGCCTTCGTCTGATTTGGCATAGGCCAGGGGGCCGACGACCTCGTTCATCCCCCATTGGCACACCATCTTGGTGGCGATTTGGGTGGCGCGCAACAGATCGTCCTCCGCGCCGGTGGTTTGCTGGTTGAGGCCGATCCGTTCCGCGGCCCGACCGCCCATGAGGATGGTGATCTTGGCCTGTAGGTATTCCTTGGTGTAGGCCTGACGGTCGACAAGGCTTTGCTGCTGGGTATGGCCCATGGCCCGGCCCCGGGGAATAATAGTGATCTTCTGGATGGGATCGGCTCCGGGGATATGGCGGGCGACAATGGCATGGCCTGCCTCGTGGTAGGCCATGGTTCGCCGATCATCCTTGCTGATCACGAAGCCCTTGCGCTCGACGCCGATGAGAATCCGGTCCTTTGCCTCGTTAAAATCGCTGGCTTCGATGCCCTCCTTGCCTTCCCGCGCCGCGATCAGGGCCGCCTCGTTCACGAGATTGGCCAGTTCCGCGCCGGTAAAGCCGGGGGTGTTTCTGGCAACCTCGGCCAGATCGACACCTTCCGAGATGGTGACGCGTTGGCTGTGCACCTGGATGATTTTTAGCCTCCCTTTCACGTCGGGGGGCAGGATGGTGATCTGCCTGTCAAAGCGGCCTGGGCGTCGAAGAGCCGGATCGAGGATGTCCGGACGGTTGGTGGCGGCCAGGACGATGATGGTGTCGTCACGGCTGAAGCCATCCATCTCGACCAACAGGGCGTTTAAGGTCTGGCTCCGTTCATCCTGGCCGCCCACCGATCCTGCCCCGCTGCGCCGCGCGCCCACCGCATCGATCTCGTCGATAAAGACGATGCAGGGGGCGTTTTTCTTGGCTTCCCGAAAGAGATCCCGCACCCTGGAAGCGCCAACCCCCACGAACATTTCCACGAAATCAGAGCCGCTGAAGCTGTAAAACGGGACCCCGGCCTCGCCGGCAATGGCTTTGGCCAGCAGGGTTTTGCCCGTGCCGGGAAGGCCCTGTAGCAGGACGCCCTTGGGCAGGCTGGCGCCGAGACGGCTGAATTTTTTCGGTTCCTTGAGGAAGTTGACGATCTCCTTGAGTTCTTCCTTTGCCTCCGGGATGCCGGCAACATCGTCAAAGGTTATGGGTTTGTGGTTCTTGTCAAAATGAATTGCCTTGTTCTTGGCAAACTCTGGTTCTTCCTCTTCCCCTCCCCGTTGTTGGGTGCGCATCAGCAGCAGCCAGCCGATCAAGATGACGCTGATCGGCAGGGTGACGGTAAAGAGGTTCCAGAATGGCGAGGGGCGATCGTCTTCCGCGGTGATGGCAATCTTCTTTTGGGCAAGTTTGCCCATCAGATAGCTCATATCTGGAGAAAAGGTCGAAAATTCACGGCCATAAATATCCGTGAGCTTGATGTTGCCGCCCTTGAGGTGTACCTCGGCAACCTCGTTGTTCTCCAGACTGGTCAAAAAATCGTTGTATTTAAGGGGAGGGCTGGTGTTTTCCAGCTTCCAGAAAAGAGCGGTGGCAAGGCCAATAACCCCGAGCACGGCGACAAGGAAGAGCGTGTAAATAAGCTTGGTCATGGCAACCTCTTTTTGCTCGCAATGCGCTTGCACGCGAAGGCTTGGCGTTGTATGGCTTTCCGGGATATCCCCCCGATGTTCTTCATTGTACCGGAAGCAGTATCCTGCTGCCAATCATAAATAAAAAAAGCCCGGAACGTACGCAAGGTACGCCCGGGCCTGTCTGTATGTTGGTGTTGCGTTTTTGTTTTTGAAAGATGTTCCTTGTGAAGATTGTGCGCTTATATGCCGGTGAAGGCGGTAAGCCAGCCTTTTACAAAACCTGTGATCCCTCCACTTTTGATAAGACCCCCAACCATAAAGAAGAAGCCGCTCAGCCCGATGATCGCCCCGGCGCAGAGAATAACGCCCAGGCCAGCCTTGGAAACCTCACGCCCAACATCGGTGTTGTGCTCCGGGCCTCCAAGAACGGCATGGCATTGTTGTTTTGCTTTCACCTTTACCTTGGCTATGGCGAACTCGTTGTGCATGGGAGCGGTTTCCAGCGTGGATGCCGACATTTTGCCTCTCATCCGCCGGTTACCGCGGAGATCCAAGCCTGGGCCAGCGCAATGGGGCCGCCGGTGGCCAGCAATGCTCCGACAAAACAGGCCACTGCCCACAGCCCGACCAAGGTTGAGAGCGTGCCGAATGTTGCCAGGGCTCCGGTTGAAATTCTGGTGTCTGTTGTTGCTTGCGCTACAGATTTGGCCTGGTTTCTGCTTTTTGCCAATGATGCATGTGTCATGATGCGCCTCCTTCCCGTGGGATGAATGTTTCCGATTGACTTTTACTCCTTAACTTAAGGATAAGTTTTCCCAAGAGAAAGTCAACTATAAAAAAGACGTAATTTCAAGTAGTTATGTATAAACTATAGATGTAAGGATTATGGGTATAAGATTGGGCAGCATCAGGAGAATGTTTTGTTTTAGGCAATCATGACAACTGTGGGTGGCAGGTGTGAGTTAGGGCAAAAAAGGATGGGCACGGGAGAAGCCCCCCGTGCCTGGGCGTGGGGTGTCTTACTGTATGGGAACTGTCTCCACCTTCCCTGACTGGGCCGTCTGCCCCCCACAGTCTCCACGTGCGACAATATGTCGCATTCTTTCTTGCGGTACATTGTGGTAAGGTTCCTTTTGTTTTTTTATTGGCCTCTGATACGAGCTGGGTCGAAGCTTTTGCCTCGGTGCTTGTGATGAATGTTTGGCGGCAAGGATATTGCGGCTACAGGGGCCACAGATTTATTTAGCCGCCACTTTGTTCTCTCCCCCCCCCCCAAAAAAAAACAAACAATCGACAGTGTGCTGTCTCTCCGTATTTATCGTGACATCCTTGTCTGAGATCTACCAAATGGGGGCCAGCCTCGGAACCCGATTGACAACCGAAGGACCCAGGCAATGCCCATCACGGATCGCACCCTCATAGCCATGTGGTTGAAACGCATCATTGTGGCGCTTTTTCTTGTCGCCATAATCTTCCTACAGTTCTTCACCGTTTTTCTCACCGAGAGCCTGGGGAAATTTCACAAACAGCAACTCCAATACCTCAGCAACATACGGGCCAGTACCACTTCGGCCCACCTCACCCTTGAGGAAATCCTCGAGGGTGACCAAGAAAAGGATTCCAGAGAGATTGAGGAACGACTTGACTGGGCCGTCGAACAGGCCCGCCTGCTGCCGATATCCTCCAAGGAAAAGACACTGATCCATCGCCATTCTCCAAGAGGGCTTGAGAAGGCCATCCTGGAGATCACCGCCCAGCTTGATTCCCTGCGCTTTCTGAGTCGCCAACGGTTGCAGGCGCCTGCGGTCCACGAGACCAATACCTCACTGACCTTGCAATACGACAACACCTTCCGTCAGCTGATCGATACCACCAATACTCTGGACACCGCCCTGTGGCAGTCCCGGGACCATGACAAAGCTTTTCTTTTTGAACTTGAAGTTGCCCTGATCATGGCGAGCGTAGCCCTGGCTCTGCTCACTATCCTGGTTTTTCACCGCTATGACATGACGCGGAAACACGCCATGGAAACCATCTCCGAAAAAAAGGAGCGGGAGCAGTTCATTTCCCAATTCAGCCGTTTTTGTCGGGACACCACCGCCATGGAGCCGGTGTACGAGATGCTCACTTGCTGGCTTGCCGAACATCTAAAAGTCAACCGGGCCGCGGTGTGGCTCTTTCAGGATAAGGGTGCCAGTTTGGGGTGCTGTTGCCTTTATGAATTGGACACGAGAGAGTTTTCGCGAGGACAGACCCTTTTTCGCGAGGAGTTTCCACAATATCTACAGGTCTTCTCAAAAGGTGATGCCCCCATCGTTGCGGAAGATGTTCTGGCCCATCCCGCCCTCCGGAAATTCGCGGAAGACTATCTCCGGCCGCTTGATATCCGTTCCACTCTCAATTTTCCCATCAAACAAAACCAACAGATTGTTGGCGTCCTTGTCTTGGCAGTACAGGGAAAAACCCGGTCTTGGAAAACTGAGGATGTCGATCTGTGTAACATCGTCGCCGACCAGTTGTCCATCGCCTTCAGCCGGATTGAGGAAAGGACTCTGCGGGAAAAGGAGCAATCCGATTATGCCACCCGGCTTAAGGAAGAGGTGCGGGTACGCACCTTGGAGTTGGAGGCAGCCAACAGAGCCCTGCGGGGAAATGAGGCCCGGTTACAGCTTACTTTCAATAAGGCGCCGTTCGGTGCCGCGCTGGTTGGCCTAGGGGGGGAAATCATCACGGCCAACGAGGAATTCTGGCGGATGACCGGCTACTCCGAGGATGAGCGGCACTCGCGCTCCTTTGCCGACCTCCTCCACCCGGATAACAGAGAGAAATGCAAAAAACACCTGGAGCAAATCTCGGCCGGTGAACTGGGGATATCCGGCCAGGATAAGAAATATCTCCGGAAGGACGGGGATATTGTCTGGGGCAGAACGACCATTCGTCTGGTCAGGGACGTAAACGGCGAGCCTCTCTATTTTCTGCCCACGGTCGAAGATGTCAGCGAGAGAAAGCTCTATGAAGAACAACTCAAACGGCTCTACAAGGCCATTGAACAGAGCCCACTCTCCATCGTGATCACCGACATTGATGGCAATATTGAGTACGCAAATCCTTTCTTCAGCGAGGTTACCGGCTATGCGCTTGCCGAGGTGATCGGGAAAAAACCCAGTGCTCTCAAGTCTGGGGTGCATGATGCGGCATTTTACCGTGATCTCTGGCAGACCATCTCCGCCGGCAAAACCTGGCAGGGCGAGATATGTAACCGCAAGAAGGATGGCACCCTCTTCTGGGAGTATGCCACCCTCGCACCGGTCATCGACGACAATCGCACGGTGGTCAGCTACATTGCGGTCAAAGAGGACATTAGCGAACGGAAAAAACTGACCGATGCCCTACAGGAGCGTACCGAAATGCTGGCGAGTATCGCCGCCACCGCACTGAGCGCCATTATCATGATGGACAGCGATGGGTGCATCACCTTTTGGAACAAGGCCGCAGAGCAGATCTTCGGCTGGACCCGGAACGAAGCGCTCGGCCAGGGACTGCATCGGTTGATAGCCCCGCCTCTCTACCAAAGGGGCTTTGAGAAAAACTTTGCGCGCTTCAGCAAAAGCGGAGAGGGCACCATGATCGGCAATCAGGTGGAGCTGACCGCTCTGCGCAAGGATGGAACCGAGTTCCCGGTGGAGCTTTCCCTGTCGGCGCTCCAGGTCAAGGGGCAATGGCATGCCGTGGGGCTGGTCAACGACATCTCCGCTCGAAAGGAGGCGGAAGAGACCATTTCCCTGGCGCGGGATGAAGCCCAGGAGGCCAACCGGGCCAAGAGCGACTTCCTGGCCCGGATGAGCCATGAGATCAGAACCCCCATGAACGCCATCATCGGTCTCAGCCACCTTGCCCTGGAAGGGGAGCTGTCGCCCCGGTTGCACGATTACCTTACCAAGATCGCCACCTCCGGGAATAATCTCTTGCGCGTCATCAACGACATTCTGGATTTTTCCAAGATCGAGGCGCATAAACTGGAGATCGAACCCCATCCCTTCTCCATGGAAAAGGTGTTAGCCGATCTTGCCGGCATCACCACTCTCAAGGCTCAAGAAAAGGGGGTGGAATTCATGTTCAGCGTAGCCCCCGATGTGCCGGACCGTCTCATCGGTGATTCGATCCGGCTAGGACAGGTGCTGCTTAACCTGACCACCAACGCCATCAAGTTCACCGACCAGGGCGAGGTGGTGGTGGATATCTCCGTTCAGGAGCGAACCCCTGAGCGCCTGGTGTTGCAATTTTCTGTCCGGGACACCGGTATGGGGCTCACCGAGGAACAGCTCGGCCGACTTTTCACCCCCTTCAACCAGGCCGATGGCTCCATCAGCAGAATCCACGGCGGCACAGGTCTGGGTCTGGCCATCAGCAAGCGGTTGGTCGAGCTGATGAATGGAGTGTTCCAGGTGAAAAGCGCCCCTGGCCAGGGCAGCACCTTTTCCTTCACTGCGGCTCTGACCGAAGCACCGGATCCCGCAGCCCCGCGCCTCCCCCATCCACACCGGCGGCATCTCCGGGTGTTGGTGGTGGAAGACAATCCTTCCACCCGCGCCATCCTGCAAAGGGTGTTGGAGTCGTTTTCCTTCACGGTGGAGGCGGTTGCCAGCGGCGAAGCGTGTCTGGAGGTTTTGCGCCAGAGAGGGAGCGATGATCCCTTCGACCTTATCCTGCTTGACTACTGCTTGCCAGGGTTGAACGGCGAGGGTGTGGCCCGGGCAGTGCGCAAAGGACTACCCGTCAACCACCAACCCAAAATTTTAGTCCTCACCTCAACCCGAATCGAGGAGGTCATCGGCCATTGTCTTGCGGCCGGCTGCGACAGGGTGCTCAGCAAACCGGTGAGCAGATCCGGCCTGCTTGAGGCAATCATGGAGCTGTACGACTCCGGCCGACCCAAGGCCGCCGCAATGATTGAGAGCTTGGGCGTCGATATCCAGAGGCAGCAGGTCAAGGGGGCCCGGGTTCTCCTGGTCGAGGACAACGAGATCAACCAACAGGTGGCCCGGGAGATCTTGGAGCGAGCTGGGGTTGTGGTGGAGATCGCCGACACCGGTGAAGCAGCCCTGGCCATGGTGCTGCAAAACGAGTACGATCTGGTGTTCATGGACATCCAGATGCCGGGGATGGATGGCCTGGAGGCCACCAGGCGCATTAGAGCCAGCGGCGTGGAAAGGCTGACCACCCTGCCCATCGTGGCCATGACTGCCCATGCCATCAAGGGCGACGAGGCGCTCAGCCTCGCGGCCGGCATGAACGACCATCTCACCAAGCCCATTGACCCCAAGATCCTTTTCGCCACCCTGGTAAAATGGCTTCCCGCCAAGGAGGCTCCGGAAGAGATCGTCCAACCGCCACGCGACCTGTCAGCCGTGGACGAACCGTTGCCACGGGAAATCCTCGGCCTTGACCTGGCGCTCGGTCTGAAACGTCTCGGCGATGCGTGCCTCTACAGGAACATCCTGTTCCAGTTTGTGGAAAGGTACGCGACCATGGCGGAGACCATCTCGGCGCTTCTTGAGCAACAGCATTGGGAGGAGGCCAGTCGGGCGCTCCACACCCTGAAGGGGGTGGTGGGGACCATCTGCGCCCAGGAAATTTTCGCCATTACGGTGAACCTGGAAAAGGCCTGCCAGGCACAACAGGTTCCCTTCGAGCTACTTGGCGAATTCACGAAAAGCTATGCCGCCCTTATCCAGGTATTGCAGGCGTATCTGCCTTCGCCAGTGCTGCCTCCCGCGGCAGATATCTCCGAGGCTTCCATCGACTCTGCCAGGCTGCGGGATCTTCTCAAGGCCATGCTGCCCGACCTTCAGGCCCATCGACCGGTCCAGTGTGGTGAGCATGTTGCGAAGATCGGTAGAAGCAAGTGGCCTGCCCACCTACAGCCTGAAAAAAATGACCTGGTCGGGTCTGTGAGAAACTATCAATTCGGGCAGGCCCTGCGACTTGCGGAAAGGCTCCTCTTCGCCCTTGAAGATGGAGGTCAGCAATGAAAGAACTCGCCCGATGCACGGTGCTGCTGGTGGACGACACCCGGGAGAACCTCGATATCCTGGTGGGCGCCATGGCAGGCACATATGAGCTTATGGTGGCCATGGACGGCCAAACCGCCCTGGATATCAGCCGGAGCGCTCAGCCGGACCTCATCCTCCTCGACATCGTGATGCCGGATATGGATGGCTACGAGGTCTGCCGTCGCCTGAAAAGCTCCCCCATCACGGCGGCCATTCCGGTGATCTTCCTCTCCGCCCTTTCAGAAATTTCCAGTAAGACCAAGGGGTTTCAACTCGGGGCGGTGGATTACATCACCAAACCTCTCGAGGTGGAGGAAGTCCGGGCCAGGGTGAAGACCCATCTTTCCCTGCGGCTGGCCCAACAGCAACTGGCTCGACAAAACGAGATCCTGGAGAAGCGCGTACAGGAACGGACCAGGGAGCTGGCCCTGACCCAGGAGGCGACCATCGACTGTCTGGCCGGGCTTGCCGAGCACCGCGACCCGGAGACCGGTGGCCACATCATGCGTACCAAACAGTACATCCTCCTGCTTCTCACCTCCCTGCGCAATCACCCTCAGTTCAGGAACCTGCTCGACGATACCACCCTTGATCTCCTGCACAAGTCCGCGCCCCTCCACGATGTGGGTAAGGTGGGGGTGCCGGACAGCATCCTGCTTAAACCCGGCCGGCTGACCCCCGAGGAGTTCCATGAGATGAGCCGGCACACGCACTATGGCCACGAAGCCCTGGCCTCGGCGGAACGCAAGCTCGGCGGCAATTCCTTCCTGCGCATCGCCAAGGAGTTGGCCATTTCCCATCATGAAAAATGGGATGGCTCCGGCTATCCACTGGGGCTACACGGTGACGACATCCCCATGGCCGGACGCTTGATGGCCCTGGCGGATGTCTACGACGCCCTGATCAGTAAACGTCCCTACAAGCCTCCGTTCCCGCATCAGCAGGCGGTGAAAATCATCCTCGAAGGAGATGGCCGCACCATGCCGCACCATTTTGACCCGGATATCCTGGACACCTTCAGGAAACTGGAAGACGAATTCCGGAAGACCGCGATACGTTACGCCGACCTTGATGAGGTGTGCCAGGCGTGAGGGAGATTAAAAGGAGGTACTTTGCAAAAAAAATCCGATCATGACCCAACGATAATTAGCATTTACAGTTTAACTTTTGGCCGTCTCGGCCAGGACCTTTTACCCATCTTTGGTTGGTCACTACATAGCAACGAGGTATCATGTCTATGAATTTTTCGAAATTTCCCTTGGCAAAAAAACTGGCGGCAGGCTTTGGATTCTTGGTTGTGCTTTCCACCATTGGAATCAGCTTTGCCGTTTTTAAATCCTCGCAGATGGTGACCTCTGTCAAGGATCTGGAGCATACCCACCTGCCCCTGGCCTATTTGGGCGGGGAATTGGCGCAGTTGGTCAGTCGCCAGCAGCTTGCGGTCGCGAACTTTATCATCCATAAGGACGCCGTCTATCGGGAGCGGTTCGACAGCCGGGACAAAGCGGTGGATGAAACTTTTGTCCGCGCCCGGTCAATTATCCAGGCCGATGAGGAGCTGGTGCAGGCCGGTTGGTTGAAAAAACTGGAAAACATCTCCCAGCTACACGACAAGCTTGCCCCGGCGGCCAGGGAGATGATGGACGCGGCCCAGGTGGGCAATCCTGCCCTGATGGCGGAAAAAGAGAAATCCCAGGAGGAGGTGGCCGGCAAGATTCGGGAGGCCATCACCGAATTCGATACAATCAATACCGCAGAGGGGGAGCATGTGGCTAACAGTGCCCTCAGCGAAGGCAAGGCGCTTCAGACTCTTATCGTGCTTATCGCCATTGGCATCCTCGTCGCGGGTTGTACCCTGGCCATGGTCATCACCCGAGGCATCACCGTCCCTCTTAAAAACGCGATCAACGGCTTGACCGCAAGCGCAGATCATATCTCCGCCGCATCCGGTGAAGTTGCTGAGGCAGGACAACTGCTGGCAGAAGGCGCCACCGAGCAGGCGGCCGCTCTTGAAGAAACCTCTGCCTCCATGGAGGAGATCGCCTCCATGACCAGACAAAGCTCGGACAATGCCCAGCAAGCCAATACGGTCATGGCGGAAGTAAATAATGTGGCCAGTCAGGCGGCCGTCTCCATGCAGCAGCTCACCTCGGCCATGGGCGAGATTTCTTCGGCCAGCGAGAAGACCTCGAAAATCATCAAAACCATTGATGAAATTGCCTTCCAAACCAATCTGCTTGCCCTGAACGCCGCAGTGGAAGCGGCTCGGGCCGGTGAGGCCGGCGCCGGCTTTGCCGTTGTGGCCAATGAGGTGCGTAACCTGGCCATGCGGGCAGCGGAAGCGGCCCGGGAAACCGCCGCGCTGATCGAACAGACCGTGAGCAAGGTGCAGGAGGGCACGGTGCTCGTTGGCAAAACCAACGATGAGTTCAACAAGGTTTCCGCGGGCACCGGCAAGGTTTCCGTGCTGATCAACGAGATTTCCAACGCCGCAAAAGAGCAGACCGACGGCGTGGGGCAGATCAATATTGCCCTACAGGAAATGGACACCGTGGTGCAGAGTAATGCCGCCACCGCCGAAGAATCCGCTTCTGCCTCAGAGGAGCTCTTTGCCGAAAGCAATACCCTACGCGGTCATGTCCAAGAGCTACAGTTGTTGATTGCCGGCGATCAAGGATAGCCGGTACGCCGATCTCCTGGCCACCCTTTGAGATGGGGCAGCATCAGGAGGATGTGTTGTCTTTTGTTATCATGACAGCTGGGTCTGGCAGGTGCTGGCTTGATGGGGAAGGGGATAGGCACGGGGAGAGGTCCCCGTGCCTTGTCGTTGGGGGACTTATTGCATGGGAGAATGCGGCATATTCATCTGCATGTGCATTCCGCCCATGAGCGGTTTTATGGTGGCCATGCTGATGTTTGCGTAAGTTTCGATGGTTCCGCCATTGGCCTTCTGGAATTCTTCCGCCGCAGCGCGGGTGGCAAAGGGGATAAGTTCCTTGCCCATGGGTCCCATCTCCTTGCTGTCGATCACATAATGGGCCGCCTTGCCGTCAAGCCATTTGCCGGTTTTGAAATCCTTGACCCAGATGGCGGCTATCTGCTCCGTCTTGCGTTCGGGCGCGAATTTTTGCATGTTGAGGAGGAAACGGAACATGCATTTGTTGCCGTCAAAAGCGGCCATGGCGCCATCGGTGAAAATCACCTGGGTCTGCCATTGGGGGTAGCGTTGCGGATACATGCCGCAGGCCGCGCAGCTCATCCCTTCGGTGATTGTCTGGGGCTCCGGGCCTGCGGCCAGGGCCAGGCCGCTGGTCAGCAGCATTACCGCGCTTAAAACCATGAGGATAAGCTGTTTTTCGTATGTGTTGCCTGTCTGTTTGCGGTGCATGCTCGTCTCCTTGTGTAAAGGTTGCGGGGTTTATTTGCTGGGAGGATATTTTTGCAGCTTTCGTTGCAGGGTTCTTCGGTGCAGATCGAGTTTTTTGGCGGCCAGGGAGATGTTGCCGTCGCAGTCGGTGAGCACGCGATTGATGTGTTCCCACTCGGCCCTGGCCAGGGACGGGGCCGAGAACTCATCTTGGTCCACCTCCAGGGCAAGCTCCGGGTTTCTGGCAAAGGCGCCGAGGATATCGTCCACATCCGCCGGCTTGGGCAGGTAATAGAGTGCCCCCAGCCGGACCGCTTCCGTGGCCGTGGCGATGCTGCCGTAGCCGGTGAGCACGACCAGCTGCATGTCCGGGTTGATCTCCCGGGCTGCGGCGATGAGTTCCAGCCCGGATCTGCCCGGCATTTTCAGATCGATCACTCCCATGGTCGGTTTCTCTTCGCCAATAACCCGCATGGCCTCATCGAAATTACCGGCGGTGAAAACCGTGAAACCACGCTGGCTAAAGGCCCTTGCCAACCGTTCCCGGAACAGCTCCTCGTCGTCTACCAGAAGAATCGTCTTATCCATGAAATGCCTCCGGCGTACCGGCTGTGACCTGTTGTAGGGCAAAGAACAGCGTTACCTTCGAGCCTTTACCTGGCTGGGAAATCAGGCTCAGCCCCCCGCCGAATCTTTCGGCTATTGATTTGGCAAGAAAGAGGCCAAGCCCCAATCCTTTGCCCGGTTCCTTGGTGGTGAAAAACGGCTCTGTCGCCCGTTCGGCAATGTCCGGGGCCATGCCGGAGCCATTGTCCGTGACCTCAATATAGAGCCGGGTCGCGTCTTGTCGGCATTCCACCAGAACAGGCGTGTCCGGCCCGGCATCCAGCGCATTCTTGATCAGGCCCCGGACAATGCGGCGCAGGGTGCGAAGCGGCATCCTTATAATGATCCCATCCGTCCTGTCGGTATAGTGTACCTGATTTTTGCTGGTGTCGGGCAAGGTGTCGAGCAGATTTTTTATGAGCCCGTCCAGGGAGAAATCCGTGAATGGCTCACCCATCTGGTCCCCGGCATCGGCGGCCAGGTGGAAGAGGATATCCTTGCAGCGAGCGACCTGGTCGCGGATCAGGATGACATCGGCAAGAAGTTCCTGGCAGTCTGCTCCGTTGTTTTTCTTTAGGCTATGGAACATTTCGCCTGCCGCCACGGCGATGGTTGACAACGGGGTGGCAAATTCATGGGCCGCTCCGGCGGCCAGGGTGGCCAGGGAGGCCATGCGTTCGCTTTTGGTTTTTTCCTCCTGGAGATCAGCCAGGGTTTTTTGGTGCCGAGCCAGGGCCAATTGAATCCGGCTGACAAAGAAAACAATAAAAAATGCGGTCACGGCAAAGGCGACCCACATGCCCTGGAGATGGATCTTCAGAGGGTCGCTCAGGGTTGCCAGCATTGTAGGGTCCGGGTGGCAGGACTGGCCCAGGTCTCCTTGGGCCGGGAGAAAGAAAAGGGTGGCATAGCAGCCGGTGGTGAAAAAGGCCAGGCTCCACGACCAGGATGGCGGCATAAGGATGGCGCCCAGGGTGATATGCACCAGATAGAGAAAGGTGAACGGGTTCATGGGACCGCCGGAATAGTAGATAAGACCGGTGAGCAGGGCGGTATCCAGGAACATGACCAGCCCGAAAAGCTGATCGGCCAGGGCCATTTCTTTCTTTTTCAAAAAAGCGAACAAGAGATTGGTGCTGATCTCAAAGGCCAGGATGCCGGAGATAATCCGGTAGGGGAGACTGATTTCCAGAAAAAAAATGGCGATCAGCACCAGAAGAATCTGGGCCGCCACCGCGCCCCAACGCAGGTGCAGCAGCCAGGCGAAGGCGATTCTGGCCGGGGCGGTGTTTTTTTCTTCTCCGCTGAAATTGCTCTGTTGGACGACAGTATGCACAAAATAGCCTCGTTTTTTAATTTGGAAAGCAACCCCTGATGCATACCATTATTCATCCGGAAGTTGAAGCGCAACCTGTATACCCGTTGCAGATGCGACAATTTGACGCATTTGCAACGGGTATACATCGTGGTAAAGCTTTTTCGTTGTTTCCTCTCCTTGTAAACGCTCACCGGGTGGGAACCTTCTTTGTGCTGCTGGCGGCTCTTCGATGTGATGGCGCATCATCCGGTGAGCGTGTTTTTTCATAACGATATTCTTCTGCCCCCAGGTGAAGACCATGAGCCAAACCACTTCGATCAGCATGGCGGAAATTTACCGCTTTCTCGCCCAGTCCATGCGCTACCCTAACCCCGACTGGATGCAGGCGGATTATTTTTCCGTACTCGATGCCTTTCTTGCCGAGCTTGGTTGGGATACCGAGATCCAGGCACTCGGGCAGTCACTCTTTGAAAGCGATGACTGGCTGGAGCCTTTGCAGGTGGAACACACCCGCCTGTTCGTTAACGCCGTCCCCACCGTGATCGCGCCGCCGTATGGCTCGGTTTATCTCAGCGCCGACGGCATGCTCTACGGCCCCAGCGCCGAGAAGGCCAAGGCCTTTTACCGGGAGCAGGGCTTCGATTTGGCAGGTGAGGCGGATATCCCCGATCATATCTCCTTTGAGTTGGAATTTCTGGCGCTTCTTGCCGAGGAAGGCAAAAGCGAGGAGGAAGAGCGGTTTCTTGCCCAGCATTTCAGACCATGGTTTCCCAAATTTCAGGCACGAGTTCTACAAGAGGGTCGCCACCCTTTTTATGGAGTTTTAGTCAATCTCATCGATTTTTTTACAAGGGAGGAAATGTGAAATGGCTTTGAACCTGACGAGACGTAAATTTCTCCAGACCGCATCCCTTGCGGCAGCCACGGCAGCGATGTCCGGCTGTTTTGCAAGGCAGGCAAACGCGAGTACCCCGTTTGTCAAGAAACCCTTTACCGCACCCGGCAGCTTTGCCGACACCAAGACCGTGGTGGGCGGAATGTGCGAGATGTGTTTCTGGCGGTGCCATCTGGTGGGCAAGGTGCGGGACGGCAAGCTGGTGAAGCTTGAGGGCAACCCCAAGAGCATCGACAATGGCGTGAGCATCTGTGCTCGCGGCAACGCTGGCGTCAAGTTGCTCTATGATCCGGATCGTCTGAAATTCCCCATGAAAAACGTAGGCAAGCGTGGCGCTCCCCAGTGGAAGCGGATTACCTGGGATGAGGCCCTCAACGAGTGCGCCACCAAACTCAAGGGCGTCATCGAGAAGCACGGCCCCCATGGGATCGCCATGTTTCCCCACGGTGCTTCGGCAACCTACCCGATGGGATTCTTTGAGAATGTCGTTGGCACCCCGAACATCTCCGAGGCCTCTTTCTTCCAGTGCCGCGGCATCCGCGACATGGCCTATGTCGCCACCCTGGACACCCCGCCGGACGAGAACGTTGACATGGCCAATGCCAAGGCGATCTTCCTCCTGGGCGGTCATTTCGGCGAGAATGTCCATGTTTCTCATCTGAAGCGGTATCTCAAGGGACTTGAGAACGGCGCCAAACTGATCGTGGTGGATCCCCGTTTCTCCGCCTCCGCTGCCAAGGCCCACACCTGGGTTAAAATTAAGCCGGGCACCGACACCGCCTTTTTGCTGGCGATCATGAACCATCTGGTCAAGACCGGCAAGTACAACAAGGCATATGTGGAGGCCAATGGCGAGGGCTTTGACAAGTTCAAGGAAGGTATCGCCAAGGCCACCCCCGAATGGGCTGCCAAGACCTGCGATATTCCGGCCAAGCAGATCAAGGAGGTAGCCGAGCTTCTTGCTGCCAATGCTCCCAATGTCTCCATCCATCCGGGCCGCCACGTGAGCTGGCACGGCAACGACTTCCAGCGCGAGCGCGCTCTGGCCTGCCTCACTGGTATGCTCGGCGCCATCGGGGTTAAGGGCGGTTTTGTCAAGCCCAAGGGCCCCAAGGTTGGCAAGGCTGGCGGTTGGCCCAAAATTAACGAAGAGCACGCCGAGGCCCATGCCCTGCACAAGATGGCCAAGAAGTATCCGTTTTCTCCTCCGGGCACCCCGACGGATCTGATCCGTGAGGCCGCTGTGTCCGGCAAGCCCTATGCCATCAAAGGGTTTGTCGCCTGGGGCCAGAACCCCATTCAGACCGTTCCCAGCCAGGATCTGACCGCCAAGATGCTCCAGCAGATGGACTTTGTCATGGTCTGCGATATCATGCCCACCGATATCACCATGTACGCCGATATCCTGCTGCCCGAGACCTCCTACCTCGAGCGGTATGACATGGTTAAGCCCGGCACCCAGTGGGATCTTTCCGGCAAGCAGCAACAGTATGTCTCCGCCCGCATGCCGCTGGTGGCCATGACCGCTGCCGACCATGAGCGCAAGGATCCGGTCTGGATCACCAACGAGCTGGCCAAGCGCATGGGACTTGGTAAGCATATTCCAGTCCAGAGCATGGAAGAGAAAACCAACAAGATTTTGGCCGGGGCCAACCTCTCCATCGAGCAGCTGGTCAAGGAAGATGGTATCCATATCCAGGATGGTGTTGACCCTTACGGCGCGAAGCTCAAGGTGAAGTTCTTCAGCGAGGAGCTTGCCGAGGCAGGTTTTCCGGGTGTGCCCACCTATATGCCGGTTCCGGAGCCACCCAAGGGATTTGCCCGTCTGGTGTATGGCCGGTCGCCGGTCCACACCTTCAATCGTTCCCAGAACAATGCTTGGCTGGCCAATGAGATACCGGAGAATCCGGTATGGCTCAACGATGAGTCCGCCAAGAAGATGGGACTGAAAGACGGCGACCGCATCGAGCTGGTCAATCAGGACGGAGTAAAATCCAGCACCAGCAGCGTGGTCAAGGTCACCCCCGGCATCCGCAAGGATACGGTGTACATGGCCCATGGCTACGGCACCAAGAATCCGGCCATGACCGTTGCTGTTGGCAAGGGTATCGACGACCAGAGCCTGATCACCAAGCTGGCTGTCGATCCTGAAACCGGGGCGCACGGCATGCGGAACAATTTCGTCAAGTTCGTCAAGAATGGCAAGGTGCTGAGTATTCCCGCCTGAAAATGAGTGATTTGGCGAGATGATACCGCAGGGAAATTAACCAATTCGATTTATGGAGGTATGCCGTGAGTCAATACGGAATGATTATAGATCTTGAGAAATGTGTGGGCTGTCATGCCTGCGCCATCGCCTGCCGGGCCGAGTGGGAGGTTCCCACGGGCAAGGATTCGGCGGAGCGGGAACGGCGGAGAAACTGGGTAAAACGCCTCGGCCCCAGCAAAACCCCCCAGGGCTTGGCGTCCACCTATTACCCCGGCCTGTGCAACCACTGCGACAAGCCCGCCTGCGTCGCGGTTTGCCCGGCGGACAAGGTCGAGGCCACCTTTACCGATCCGAAGAGCGGAGCGACCAAGAAGATGGAAGTGGCCGCCACCTGGAAGGACCCTTTCAACGGCACGGTGCAGATCGACAAGGAGCGTTGCCTGGGTTGCGGCGCCTGCGCCGATGCCTGCCCGTACAGCGCCCGCTATGTCAATGAGGAAGAGGGCGATCCCAAGGCCGACAAATGCACTTTCTGCGTAGAGCGTCTGGCCCAGGGTCTGGAGCCTGCCTGTGTGCAGACCTGCCTGGCCCGCGCCCGGATATTCGGCGATCTGAACGATCCCAACTCCGAGGTTGCAAAGTATGTGCAGAAAGGCGCGGCCCGGCTGGAAAGCGCCAAGGTGAAGATCGGCCCCAATGTCCGCTATTACGGCAACAAAAAGGACATGCACCTGCTGACCGCCACCTCAACCCCGCAGGCCATGCCCCAGGCCAATCTGCGCCGGACCATCATGGCCCATATGCTGAAACCGGCCATGGATCAGGCCAAGAATCTGGGGATGCTTGGCCTGGCAGGTGCGATGCTTGTGAAAGGTTTGAGCGAGGACGAGAAGGAATAAGTCGTACCGCGTTTTTGCTGGTTATGAAAAGCCCCCGGCGCCGAAAGGTGTCGGGGGCTTTTCTTGTTTGTGTTCCGTAACACGAGGGGCTGATTTTTCAAGACATAATCCCGGATGTTCCCTGGAGACTCAAGAGCCCGGCCTTTCTCCTCAGGGCATGCCATGTTTTTAGGCATTGACATTTATTTTTGGAGCATGGGATGCTTACTTGACGCAATTCACATTTTCAGAGATTACCACTTGCATCCTCAATCTTCTAAATCGGTTGTCGCGGATGATGACAATGACAGGAGAAAGCAATGACTAACGGGGTACCGGTGCTCATTGTTGTTTGCGTAATTGCCCTTGCTGTCCTGGCCGGCATGTTGCTGCTATTGCCTCGGACAACCCGCCGTCTACAGAAACAGATGAAATTTTGGCAAAATCTGCTGGAACGGACCACCGTCGGTATGGTGATCGTGTCGTCAGAGCGTCGGATTATCGAGGTGAACCGCCGGTGGTGCGAGATGTTCGGTTACAGCCGGGATGAACTGGTGGGCCAAAGCGCCGAGATTTTGTATTCTGATCGGGCACAGTTCGAGTGGTTCAGGCAGTGGTTTGACAACGCCCGCAACGAAGGCCCGCTGGTGCAGGTTGAATATCAGCACCGCCGCAAGGATGGCAGTACCTTCTGGTCTGTCGTCTCCGGGGGGGCGCTGGTGCTGCCTGATGGGAGCATGGGGGTGGTCTGGAGCCTGACGGATATCAGCGACCAAAAGCAGTTGGAAGCGGAGCTCGCTCTCGAGCGTAGCCACATGCAGAGCCTGTTTGAAGTGAACGGTTCTGGTATGCTGGTTGTCTCTTCCACCCGGCAAATCTTGCAGGTCAACAACCAGTTCTGCAACCTGTTCGGCTACAGTCGTGACGAGCTGGTGGGGCAGAGTGCTCAAGTTTTGCATGTTGATCAGCAGCATTATGAGGATTGGGCCCCCCGTTTTCAGGAGGCCAAGGCTGGGTTTCCTATTGCCAGTGCTGATTACCCCTGGCGCCGTAAGGATGGTTCGGTTTTCTGGTGCTTCTTTGCCGGGGTGAAGATGGAGCTGCCCAATGGCGAGTCGGGCGTACTGTGGAATGTAATTGACATTACCGAGCGCAAGAAAGCAGAGGACGCTTTAAGGGAAAAAGAGGATCGATATCGGACTCTGCTTGATCAGGCAACGGATGCAATTTTTGTCAGTGACATGAACGGCCACTTTATTGATGTGAACAGAAAGGCCTGCGAAGGCCTCGGCTATACCAGAGAAGAGCTTCTGGCATTAAGCCTTAGCGACGTTGATCCGTATGCTGAGGCAGAGCAACACGCAGAGAAGGTCTGGGGGAAACTCTCTTCAAACAAGACGGTCACGATAGAAAGCAAGCATCGACGCAAGGACGGCTCATCATTTCCTGTCGAAATTCATGTCGGCATGCTGGAGATAAACGGCCATCCAGCTATCCTGGGCATTGCTCGTGACATCAGTGAGCGCAAGCGGGTGGAGGAAGAACGGCGCCGCCTGGTAACCGCCATAGAGCAAGGCGTAGACAGTGTTGTTATTACAGACCAAGAAGGCATGATCCAATATGTCAACCCGAGCTTTGAACGGATCACCGGTTATGGAAAAGATGAAGTGATCGGCAAGAATCCGAAAATTTTACAAAGCGGCAAACATGATGCCGTGTTTTACCAGGAGATGTGGAAGGCACTTGCCAGCGGCAAGGCATGGCAGGGGCATTTGGTGAATAAGAAAAAAGACGGCACCCTGTTCGAGGAAGAAGTCTCGATTACCCCTGTCCTGAATGAAGCCGGAAAAATTATCAATTATGTGGCTGTAAAACGCGATGTGACAGGGGAGATGAGACTCGAAGAGCAACTCAGGCAAGCCCAGAAGATGGAGGCCATCGGCACCCTTGCTGGCGGCATTGCCCACGACTTCAACAACATCTTGGCCATCATTCTAGGGTACGCCGAACTGACATTGTATGAAACCCCCGAGACAGACCCGCGCCGAAGCAAACTTGGCGAGATCATTAAGGCCAGTAACCGTGCCAAGGATTTGGTCAGGCAGATCCTGGATTTTAGCCGCAAAGCTGAGAGGATGAGGCAGCCGTTTCTGATGGCGCCCCTTGTCAAAGAAACACTCAAGATGCTACGGGCTTCGATACCCTCTACCATTGCCATCGAAGAGCGGATTACCGCCGTGGACAGTACGGTGCTCGGCGATCCTAGTCAGCTGCATCAGGTAATCATCAATCTCTGCACCAATGCCTTCCATGCCATGGAAGAACGAGGCGGCACCCTCTCGATTACCCTTGATTCCGTGCAGTTGGGGAGGGAAGAGGCAGCCGAGCTTGGAGGTGGTGAGGGACGTTATGTTCGGTTGATCGTGGCCGACAGCGGATGCGGCATGAGCCCGGCCATCCAGAGCCGTATCTTTGAGCCCTACTTCACCACCAAGGGTGTGGGCAAAGGCTCCGGCATGGGGTTGGCCGTGGTACACGGCATCCTGCGTAGTCATGGCGGGCTGATACGCCTCACTAGCCAAGAAGGAAAAGGCTCCTCCTTCGAGGTTCTTCTTCCAGCCATAGAGCGGCCCGCCACGGAAAAAGTCGAAGGAAATGGGGGCTGCTGTCCGTTGGGCACAGAGCACATTTTGGTGGTGGATGATGAGCCAGGCATCACCGAAATGGTGAGCCAGTGGCTGGTGCAACTGGGTTATACGGTCACCACGAGCAACAACAGCGTGGAGGCGCTGGCCATGGTGCGGGAAAAGCCAGGCGGCTTCGACCTGATCGTCACCGACCAAGCCATGCCCCTGATGCCCGGCTCCGAGTTGGCCAAGGAGGTCCTAGCCATCCGGCCCGACTTGCCGATCATCCTCTGTACCGGTTACAGTGCTATTTTGAGCGAGGAAAAGGCAAGGGAGATCGGCATAAAGAGATACGCCTATAAGCCGTTACAAGGCAATGAGCTGGCTCGGCTGGTCAGAGAGGTTCTGGATGACGGAAAGAGGGGTTGATTTGGCAGGGGCGGTGATTGTCAGAGGTTTGAGCGAGGACGAGAAGGAATAGGTTGTGTTGCGGTTTTTCTGGTTATAAAAAGCCCCCGGTGCCGTAAGGCGTCGGGGGCTTTTTTGTTTGCGGAAGAAGTTTTCTTAAAACGGGGAAACTAACCTTCCCAGACCTGACTCCGAAGAATTATAACTGTTGGGGTTCGTTCCTCAATCCAACCTATCAGGCTGATTCAGAGCTATTTGCCAGGCCGACGTAACGTGCCTTTTTCCGATATTTTTGTTGGTGATTTGTCATCCAAGGAAGTCAGTTCGCAGGAGAGACTATTATCTCCTTGTTTCCTCAGTGAGAGCTTGCCCAACAACAACTTGTCACAGAACCCGCCCGTTGACTCAGCGAGCGAATACACCCGACCGTTGTCTCCGTCATTTTTCAAGAACTTGACAGTAAGGACACAACTGCGCGGAGCTAAGTATGTAAATCTCGATTTGCTGGTCTGCTGAAGGTTGAGATTCACCACAGAGCTATTTACTTGCCCGGTCCACGAACCCTCAAAACCTTTGTCGAGATTAGGAGCGCTCCCGGCGAAACATCCCGACCCGAAAGACGATACGGCGATAATGATCGCCAGAAGCGAAAAGGCCATGATTGTTCGTTTAACGACGCTGCACTTGTTCATTTTTTTATCCTCCTAAAAAAAATAGAAAATAGGGTCAGGCTTGACATTTTGTTATTTGATTACGTAGAAAGTCGAAATGTCAAGCCTGACCCCGAAGAAGTCCCTGGCTCGCGTTTTTGCTGGTTATGAAAAGCCCCCGGAACCGAAAGGTGTCTGGGGCTTTTTGGGCTTATCTGGGCATGACAAAGGCAGACTCAATTTTCTGGTACAGGGTCTCGGCGGTGAACGGCTTTACGATATATTGACTTACCCCGGCCTTGATGGCTTCCAGGATATTCTCTTTTTCCGCCTCGGCGGTAAGCATAATGAAGGGAATCTTGGCAAATTCAGGCGTTGCCCGGATTTTTTGCAGCAGCTCAAAGCCGGTCATGATCGGCATCAGCCAGTCGCAGACGATCAGGTCGATCTGGGTCTCTTTCAACACCTCAAGCGCCTCAAGGCCGTTGGCCGCTTCCAGGATGTTGTTATGGCTCTCGTAGCCCAGGTCATGGAGCATGTTTCGGATAACCATTCTGGGGAATTCAAGGTCGTCGACAATGAGAATTCGTATCTTTCTCTTGGCAGTGCCGTTTTGCTTTTTCATCTTCAATTCTTTAAGTTCTCGTGGGCTGAATGCATCGTGAAAAACGGGCTCCGTCACCTGTTTTTTCCATGAGGAATAGTCTTAAGATTAGAAAACTAACTTTTCAAGACCTGACCCCATTTTTCTTCCGATATATTGACTTACCCCTGCCTTGATGGCTTCCAGGATATTTCCCTTTTCCGCCTCAGCGGTAAGCATAATGAAGGGAATCTTGGCAAGTTCCGGCGTCTTCCGGATTTTTTGCAGCAGCTCAAAGCCGGTCATGATCGGCATCAGCCAGTCGCAGACGATCAGGTCGATCTGGGTCTCTTTCAACACCTCAAGCGCCTCAAGGCCGTTGGCGGCTTCAAGGAGGTTATTATGACTTTCGTAGCCCAAGTCATGGAACATGTTTCGGATAACCATTCTGGGGAATTCAAGGTCATCGACAATGAGAATTTTCAGCTTTCTCTTGGCGAGGTCGTTTTGTTTTTTCATCTTTAATTCGCTACGTTTACACGGCAGAGGAAATTCAGCCTGGCAGGCTTGCTCATTGCATTGTGAAAACCGGGCTCCGGTCCCTATTTCATACGTTATTATGTTACATAACTTACCAGCGTCCCTCTGGTGTTACTTCCCAACGAAGTCCGGCTGAATTCCCATGCCCCGCATGGCAGGAACTAGGAAGAACAAGCGTTGGTCAGAATCATAGGCCTCTAAAGGCAGGCTAAGGGTTGGTTGGCCGTCCTCCTGCCGGTGTATATCCCAATTAGTAACTGACCTATTGCCGTCCCTGTCAATAAGACATGTTTGAAGGCACTCGCCTTTGATTGGCAATTGCCTCATCGCCAGCTGCGGATGGCCCTTAGAAAGATCGCGAACCCAAACCTCTGTTGTATGCACCAAGCAGTGCGGCTTTTGGATTCTGACCCGCTCACCAATCATTCGCCAGAAAAAATATTTGTCGGTTTGGTCTACGAGAACAGGCGCAACCATGTACTGGACCGACCAGTCTTCGTTGAGAAGAAATAGCATCGGAATGTGATTCTGCCATTGCGAGAAAGTAGCCTGTGCCATCCCTCGGTAGAATGCCACAGCAGACTGGAAGTCAATGGGCTTCCCAAGCGATTCTATTAGCCCCTTAACCCGGTCCTTGAATCCATCCGGAAGTTCGTCCTCGTTCGGAGCGTGCATTGTCCCTGTTTTAAAGTGATAGCTTTGTAGATCTCTAAGCTTCATTAGGCGAACATGCCTCACCAGATCACCAAGAGTAGCCAATTCGGACGGCTCAGGAATCGACTTCGGCAGAGACCTCTCTAGCTGAATCGCGAGCGATTTACAGCAGTCGTAGAGCCTCGAATACACGTACACTAACGCTTGCAGAAGCTCGAGCGACTCCAGTCCGGCGGTTATCCAAGAGCGTTCAATTCGGATGCCTGCGGCATCAGCGATACCCGTAGGCAGGTGCTTTTGAGCGAATCGAATCAACCGTTTCACACCAGCGCCTAGCAATTCGGTCCGGCCGCAGGGAACGGTAATGTCTTCTTCTTCAAGGTAGGAGTAGATAAGCGATACGCTCAATGTGCTGTTTATTTCGAGATCCCCTTCCTTCTCGATTGTGTTTCGAGCGTCTTTGGCCCATGTCATTACTCGGTCTTGCGCCCATCCATCCAGAACTTGTTTTCTATACCATTCATCGAACCCTGGGATATCAACTTTATTCTTTTGGATGATAAAAGTTACAGTGCGCGCAGTTTGCAGAAACTGGTTCGTATTCCGCCGAAACAGGTCCGGCTCGAAATACGTTTCGCTACACCCACGCAGTAGGTGCGCGAGATCTTCAAGGCGGCGTTCCCAAGGTTTCCGACTAATGGTCATGACTACTCTAACGGCTAACGTTTTGCATCAGCGGACGGCGCCAATGAACTTGCCGCGTCAGCGTTAACAAATGGGGACGAAGAAAAATAGGGACGCCTCCCTATTTTTTTGTTCTTTTTCTGTATTTGTCTATCGCCGCATCGAGCGGCTCCGGCCACGGTCCAAATTGCTATGCCTGACAAATGTTGTTACCAGAATACCAACCCGTAAGCAATCCCGAAAAAATACGGGGTAATACGGGGATGAGGCAGAGTGACAACCTGTGTATCCACCATGACCCTGCCCCCCGTTTGACAAAATCTCCAGGGAAGGGTAGTCATATCGCAAAGTCCTTGGCGTATCCGCCACAAGAACAGCCCCGGATGACAGCGATCATGCCCCCATTTGATTTCAAAGAATTTCTCCCAACCGTTCCCTTGCAGCCCGGCGTCTATCTGATGAAGAGCCGGGCGGGTGAGGTGCTCTATGTCGGCAAGGCCAGGGAACTCCGCAAGCGGCTGTCCTCCTACGCCCGCATCGATCAGGCCCAGCACGGCAAAACCGCGATGCTGCTCTCCCAGGTGCGCTTAATCGAGACCATTGTCACCAATACGGAAAAGGATGCCCTGATCCTTGAATCCGCGCTGATCAAGCAGCACCGGCCCAAGTACAATGTCATTCTCCGCGACGACAAGAGTTACCCTCTTCTCAAGGTGACGGTACAGGAACAGTGGCCCAGGCTGGTGATGACCCGGAGGCGAGTAAAGGACGGAGCCCGGTATTTCGGCCCATTTTCTTCTCCTTCGGCCATGTGGGAAACCATCCGCTACCTCAACTCCCTCTTTCCCCTGCGCCGCTGCAAAGAAAAGAGCCTCAAGCCCAAGGCCCGGCCCTGCCTGAATCACCAGATGGGCCGCTGCCTTGCCCCCTGTGCGGACAAGGTCAGCCGCGAGGCGTACCTGGAATTGGTCGACAATATCCTCCTGGTGCTGGAGGGGAAGAACCAGCAGCTGGTCAAGGAGTTGTCCCGGAAGATGGCGCTGGCCGCCACGGAACTGCGCTTTGAAGAGGCGGCTCAGTTGCGGGACCGGATCAACTCCCTGAACAAGACCCTGGAAAAACAGCAGGTGGTGGCGGCCCATGGCCGGGATCAGGATGTGCTGGGCTTTGCCCGCCAGGAGGCTTCCGTGGCCGTGGCCCTGCTTTTTATCCGCAAGGGGGTGATTACCGGCCAGCAGGCCTTTTTCCTTGCCGAGCCGGTGGGCACGGACGCGGAGGTACTGACCGAGGTGCTCTCCCGGTTTTACGGCGAGGAGGGGCGGTATCTTCCCCAGGAGATTCTGCTGCCCTTTGCCGGCACCGATGATCCGCTCCTTGCGGAATGGCTGAGTGAGCAGCGGGGCGGCTCGGTGACCATTGCCTGCCCGCAGCGGGGAGATCGGGTGCGGCTGCTGGAGATGGCCGAGGCAAATGCCCGGCAGGTTTTGGTTGCGAAAAAAACCCGGCAGACCTCCTGGCAGGCCCTGGCCGGGGCTCTGCAAAAAGCCTTTGGCCTGGCACGGCTGCCGGAACGGATCGAGTGTCTGGATATCTCCAACCTGGGCGGCAAGCAGGCGGTGGGTTCCTTGGTGTGTTTTGTCGGTGGCGAGATGGCCAAGAGTCGCTACCGCCATTATGGAATCCATACTGTTCCCGGCCCGGACGATTACGCCATGATGGCCGAGGTGCTGGCCCGGCGTTTTGCCAAGGGTCTGGCGGAGGGGGATATGCCCGATCTTCTCCTGGTGGACGGCGGCAAGGGCCAGCTCGGCGTGGCCATGCAGGCCTTGGCTGATCTCGGCATTCCCTGCACGGTTGAGCTGGCCGGCATTGCCAAGGAAAAGGGTGAGGAGGGGGAAAAACTGTACCGGCCAGGGCGGAAGAACCCGATCATCCTGGAGCGCCATTCCCCGGTGCTCCTCTATCTCATGCGGATCAGAGACGAGGCGCACCGCTACGGCATAACCATTCACCGGAGATTGCGGGGCAAAGAGAGTTTGACCTCTTCCTTGGAGCAGATCCCCGGGGTGGGCAAGGCGCGGAAAGAGCTGCTGCTGCGGGAGCTTGGCAGTATGCAGCGTATTGCCCAGGCCAGCGTGGAAGAACTTGGGGCGGTGGCGGGCATTGGTCCGGCCCTGGCTGCCCAGATCTGGGCGCATCTGCATGGCGGGGAGGGCGCAGGGCAGGGGGAGAAGAATGCGGCAAAAGGGTAGCGGGGGAAGGGGCAGGCAGAAGCCCACGGATTATTGTTGCTTTTTGAACCTTGAAAAACTAAATTGCTGAGTTCTGTAACGGACCAGTATTGTCCGGTAGGAAAATTACAGAATGCAAGGAAGTCCCCTCTCCCCTTGCGGGAGAGGGCTAGGGTGAGGGGGAAGGTGCATGAGGTGAGGCTGTTGGCAAGTTCACCCACCCCCAATCCCTCCCGTCAAGGGAGGGGAGTTTCATGCAAATTGTGTGCTGCTTGCGGGAACTGTCTTGCCGGATAAACGATGAACTGGAATGGCGTGTGCGAGCGGGGTGTTTGTCCGCCGCACGATCCGCCTCTTTTGCTTTGATTGCTTGGAGAAAATACTATGTGGGAATATACGGACAAGGTTCGGGATCATTTCATGAATCCCCGGAATGTGGGCGAGATCGAAAATGCGGACGGGATCGGCGAGGTCGGCTCTCTTGCCTGCGGCGATGCCCTCAAACTTTTTATCAAGCTGGACGACAACGACCGGATCGGTGAGGCCAAGTTTCAGACCTTTGGTTGCGCCAGCGCCATTGCCTCATCCTCAGCCCTTACCGAGATAATCACGGGGATGACCCTCGACGAGGCGGCCAAGGTTACCAATCAGGATATCGCCGATTATCTCGGCGGCCTGCCCAAGGAGAAGATGCACTGTTCGGTCATGGGCCGCGAGGCGCTGGAGGCGGCGATTGCCAACTATCGCGGCCTTCCCCTGCCCATGGCGGAAGGGGAGGTGGTGTGCGAATGCTTCGGGGTGACCGATCTTGAGATAAAGCGGGCCATCGAGGAAAACAAGCTCCAGACCGTTGAGGAAATCACCAACTTCACCAAGGCCGGCGGCGGCTGCGGCAAATGCCTCGACCGGCTTGAGGATATCCTCCGGGAGAGCCGGCGGGAACCGAAGCAGATCATTCCGGACAAGCGGCCCGGCCGGATGACCACCATCCAAAAAATCAAGCGGATCGAGGAGGTGCTTGAGCGCGAGGTGCGGCCCGCCCTGCGGAAAGACGGCGGCGATATCGAGCTGATCGACGTGGATGGCGATTATGTGATCGTCTCCCTGCGCGGGGCCTGCGTCTCCTGCAAGAAATCGCAGACCACCCTCAAGGAATACGTGGAAAAGAAGCTGCGCGAACAGGTGCTGGACACCCTGATCGTCGAGGAGGGGAAATAATGAACACGGTCTATATGGACAACAACGCCACCACCCGGGTCGCCCCGGAGGTGGTCGAGGTCATGCTCCCCTATTATTCCGACCTGTACGGCAATCCTTCCAGCATGCACACCTTCGGCGGCCAGGTGGGCCGCGCGGTTGAAGAGGCCCGGGGCAAGATCGCCTCGCTCCTGGGCGCCCAACCCGGCGAGCTGATCTTTACCAGCTGCGGCACCGAAAGTGACTCCACCGCCATCCTCTCCGCCTTGCAGTCCTTCCCGGAAAAACGGCACATCGTCACCACCCGGGTCGAGCATCCGGCAGTGAAAAATCTCTGCGAGAGCCTGGATAAACTCACTGGCCACAAGCACCGGATCACCCAGTTGCCGGTGAACAGCGACGGCACCCTCGATCTGGCGCTCTACGAAGAGAGCTTGACTGACGAAACCGCCATTGTCAGCGCCATGTGGGCCAACAACGAGACCGGAGTCATCTTTCCCATCAAGGAAATGGCCGAGATCGCCAAGAGCCGGGGCATTTTGTTTCACACCGACGCGGTGCAGGCGGTGGGAAAAATTCCCATCGACCTGTCACAAGTACCGATTGATTTCCTCTCGCTTTCCGGGCATAAACTACATGCCCCCAAGGGGATCGGCGTTCTCTATGTTCGCAAGGGCACGCCTTTTGTCCCCTTTATTATCGGTGGGCATCAGGAACACGGCCGCCGGGGCGGCACGGAAAACGTCGCCTCCATCGTCGGCTTGGGCAAGGCCTGCGAGATGGCGGCCAAGCAGATGCAGGATGAAAATACCAGGGTGAAGGCGCTGCGGGACAAGCTGGAGGACGGATTGCTGGCCAGTATTCCCAACTCCCTGCTCAATGGGCACAAGACCCTGCGTCTGCCCAATACGACCAATATCAGCTTTGAGTATGTGGAGGGCGAGGCGATTTTGCTCCATCTCGACCGCTTCGGGATCTGCGCTTCCTCCGGGTCCGCCTGCACCTCCGGGTCGCTGGAGCCTTCGCATGTCATGCGGGCCATGGGCGTGCCCTTTACCGCGGCGCACGGCTCGATCCGCCTGAGCCTCAGCGTGTACAACACCGAGGCCGAGGTGGACTTTGTCTTGGAGAAATTGCCCCCGGTCATTGCCCAGCTCCGCGAGATGTCGCCGTTTTGGAAGAGCGAGCACAAGGGCAAAGTCGGCGGCAGCCAGTGCAAGTGCAGCTGTTCCTAATAGAAGCTCGATAAGGATAACACCATGAAGGTTATACCGGCTTCGTTTCAGATACTTGAGGAACTGGACCACCAGAGTCTGGCTGTGCGCATCGAGGCGTGCGGGCGTTTGTGTTACAAATCCGAGGACAAGATCACCGAGGCTTCGGCTGAGCCTTTTATAAAGGGGATTGTCAAACATGGCCATAATTCGGTCATGGAGATGGCGGCCCTGACCCTGCGGGTTGAGATCGACAGCGAATCCCTGGTTGCTCAGTTTTTGAGCGTTATCCCGAAATACATCCAGTTTGACCGGCTGGAGAAAAAGGTCCTGCTCATCACCGGGACGATCCGGGCTTTCCGGGAACTGGCCCGCGATTACGGCAAAGTCAAGTTGATCAAGGGGATGGCCGGGTATCTTGCCGAAATGTATCCGCTCTTCTTCTTTGATCTGGCGCCGAAACGCGGCTGGCTCCCCCAGGACGGGGTGGTAGTCACCGGGCTATCGCTTACCGAGGTCGATGGTCTGTCCGCGGATCTTTTGGCAAAACACCGCCATGTGGCGGTGCGGATTATAACCAATCGGGCCGTGACCCATGAGATCGTCCGGCATCGGCCCTGTTCCTATTTGCAGGAAAGCCAGCGCTATTGCCGGTATGCCGATGACAAGTTCGGCAACGAGGTCACCTTTATCGCCCCGATGTTTTTTAGCGAGGGGAGCAAGGAATACAAGCTCTGGGAAAAGGCCATGCTGGATACGGAGAAGATCTATCTCAAGCTCCTGGCCACCTCGTCTCCCCAGGCCGCCCGCACCGTGCTGCCCAACTCCTGCAAGACCGAGATCATCGTTTTTGCCAATCTGCTGGAGTGGCTGCATATCTTCAAGCTGCGCACCCCCAAGAATGCCGAGCCTTCCATGCGTGAGGTGATGATCCCGCTGGCCAAGGCTTTTCAGGAGCGATTTCCGGCTGTTTTTGCGGATGCCTCCTTTGCCACGGAATAGAAGATGAGCCTGTTGCAAAATGACCAATAGTCATTCTCGAGTGCTTTTGTCGGGAATCCATTGTCGTAAATTCAGACTGTTATGGATTCCCGCCTACGCGGGAATGACGGTTTTTGGGGTTAATTCGTCATGTTGCAAGAAGCTCAGATGACAGGAAAATCCGGGTGAAGGCCTTACGTCCTGACCCCATGTTTTTGTTGCTACAGAGAAATCGAGAACAACTTATTTTAAGAAGGAGAGAGAGATGGCTTTTGATGCGGTGAATATGGCGGATTGGCAGATTTCCGAGGCTGCCGAAAAGAACATGCCCACCCCTGAGGAGTGGCGGGACAAATTGGGACTCGAGAAAGACGAAATTCTCCCCATGGGCAGGTTGGCCAAGCTCGATTTCCTTAAAATTATGAATCGTCTCAAAAACAAGCCGGACGGCAAGTACATCGAGGTTACCGCGATTACCCCGACGCCTCTGGGCGAAGGGAAGTCCACCACTTCCTGCGGCTTGATGGAAGGGTTGGGTAAGCGCGGCAAGAATGTCGGCGGCGCCCTGCGTCAGCCTTCCGGCGGCCCGACCATGAACGTCAAGGGGACCGCGGCAGGCGGCGGCAACTCCCTGCTGATCCCGATGACCGAGTTCTCTCTGGGCCTCACCGGCGATATCAACGACATCATGAACGCCCACAACCTGGGCATGGTTGCCATGACCGCCCGCATGCAGCATGAGCGGAACTACAACGATGAGCAGCTGGCCAGATTGACCGGCATGCGGCGGCTCGACATCGACCCCACCAGGGTGGAATTCGGCTGGATCATCGACTTCTGCGCCCAGGCGCTGCGCAACATCGTCATCGGCCTCGGCGGCCGTACGGACGGGTACACCATGCAGTCCAAGTTCGGTATTGCCGTGGGCTCCGAACTCATGGCCATCCTGTCCATCGCCACCGACCTGGCGGATTTGAAGGAACGGATCAACAACATCACCGTGGCCTTTGACAAGAGCGGCAAGCCGGTTACCTGCCGCGACCTGGAAGTCGGCAACGCCATGGCCGCTTTCATGCGCAACACCATCAACCCCACCTTGATGTGTACCGCCGAGTACAACCCCTGCCTGGTCCACGCCGGACCTTTCGCCAACATCGCTGTCGGCCAGTCTTCCATCATCGCCGACCGGGTTGCCCTGAAACTTTTTGATTACAACATCACCGAGTCCGGCTTTGCCGCCGACATCGGCTTCGAGAAGTTCTGGAACGTGAAATGCCGTTACTCCGGCCTCAAGCCGCATGTCTCCGTTCTCACCGCCACGATTCGCGCCTTGAAGATGCATGGCGGCGGACCGAAGGTTGTTCCGGGCAAGCCTCTTGATGACGCTTATACCAAGGAGAACGTCGGGCTGGTCGAGAAGGGCTGCGAGAACATGGTCCATCTGATCAATGTTATCCGCAAAGCCGGCATCAACCCGGTTGTCTGCATCAACCGCTTCTATAGCGATACCGACGAAGAGTGTAGGGTTGTTCGCCGGATCGCCGAGGCTGCCGGTGCCCGTTGCGCCGAATCCAAGCATTGGGAACTGGGCGGCGACGGTGCACTCGAGTTCGCCGATACGGTTATCGATGCCTGTAACGAAGAGAATGATTTCAAATTTCTCTATCCTCTGGAGATGAAACTGCGCGATCGGGTTGAGATGATCACCAAGGAAGTGTATGGCGGTGACGGTGTTGATTGGTCACCCGAGGCTAATGCCAAGGCTGAGATGCTGGAGAAAGATCCCCAGTATGCCGATTATGCCACCATGATGGTCAAGAGCCACCTGAGCCTGAGCCATGATCCGACCCTCAAGGGCGTGCCCAAGGGATGGCGTTTGCCGGTTCGGGACATCCTGATCTATTCCGGCGCTAAGTTCCTCTGCCCCTGTGCGGGAACGATCAGCCTGATGCCCGGCACCAGTTCGAATCCGGCCTTCCGCCGTATCGACGTCGATACGGAAACCGGGAAGGTTTCAGGGCTGTTCTAGCAGTAACCGTTTCCACCTCGTTGCATCCGGCACCGGTCAAAAGACGCCCGTCTTTTGACCGGTGTTTTTTTTGGGTTCTTCCGGGAATTGCGGGGAAAAAGGCGACAAAATCAGTCCGTTCATTTCTTTGCTTGCCCAAAGAAACGAACCAAAGAAAGGGCACCCTGTGTCTCTTGTCCCGCCGCGGGCGGGATTCCCTGTGCTCCTCGATGCTGCCGGGGCTTTGCAAACTCGCTGCGCTCAAACAGTGCAAATCCCTTTTCGGCAGCCTCTCCGGTGCTCGGCTGCGTGCCAATGGGAATTCTCTTCCTTCCCCCATTTGTCCTGCCGCGCCTCGCAGGCGAGGGCGGAAAAGACGCGGGAGGTAAGCGAAGACTCCGACTGTCTGAGGGCGAAGCCCGAG
>CAYTVV010000005.1:0-59456 GCA_964441875.1 uncultured Desulfurivibrio sp. | reverse complement strand
TGGCCCGCGAGGCCATTGAGGATGGGGCCGAGATTCTGGGCACCGGCGACATGGGTATCGGCAACACCACCCCGTCCGCCGCGCTTTTTGCCGCTCTGCTGCCCGCCAAGGCAGCCGAGGTCACGGGCAGGGGCACCGGCATTGATGACGCCATGCTGCTCCACAAGATCGCGGTGATTGAGCAGTCCCTGGCCGTGAACCGGGAGCGGCTGGATTCTCCCCTGGGGGCGCTGGCCGCGGTGGGCGGCCTGGAGATCGCCGCGATCTGCGGTTGTATTTTGGAAGCGGCTCGGAGTAAAATTCCGGTGGTGGTGGACGGCTTCATCTCCAGCGCCGGAGCTCTGGTCGCCCAGCGCCTTGCCCCCCATGTTCTGGACTACTGTTTCTTCAGCCACATGTCGGCGGAGCAGGGTCATAAAATCTTCTTTGAGAAGATGGAGTTGAGCCCCTTGCTGCATCTTGACCTGCGGCTGGGCGAGGGAACCGGCGCGGCCCTGACCATGAATCTGGTGGAGGCGGGGCTTAAGATCATGAATGAGATGGCCACCTTCGGCGAGGCCGGGGTGAGCGAGGCCGGTTGACCACCATGCTGCTGGCCGCCAAGATCGCCATTGCCTTTCTTACCATCTTGCCGGTGCGGTTGCCTGCGGAGCTGCCTGCTGACGGGTTCAAGCGGAGCGCCGCCTTTTTCCCCCTGGCCGGTTGGCTGATCGGCGGGTTTCTGGCCGGAGGCGCTTGGCTTGTGGTCTGGGCCAACCTTCCCCCGCTGGTGAGCGCGGTGCTGCTGGTGGGACTTGGAGCTTGGCTGACCAGGGGGCTGCACCTCGACGGGTTGGCCGACCTGCTGGATGGCCTGGGTGGCGGGCAGACCCCGGAGCGCAGGCTGGCGATCATGAAGGACTCGGCCATCGGGGCCTTCGGGGTGATCGGGCTGGTTGTGCTGCTTGTCCTGAAGGTTGCCTGTCTTGCCTCGCTTGTTGCCAACGGCGGGGAGCTTCTTTTCTTCGCCCTGTTCGCCGTGCCCGTGGCTGCCCGCTGGGCCATGGCCACCCTGGCCTGTGGCGTGCGGTACCCGCGGGCCACAGGCACCGGCCACGCCTTTGTCGGCAAGGTCGGCCTGGGGGAACTGGCGCTGGGCACTCTTTTGCTGACGCCGCTGATCTGGTGGAATTGGTCGGCTGGACTGATTATCCTCGGCGCTGCGATGCTGCCGGCCTTCTGGCTCCGGTTCAAGGCGAGCAGAGCCCTTGGCGGTGTGACCGGCGATGTGCTGGGCGCTTCCTGTGAATTGGGCGAGGTCTGCGGCTGGCTGGCGGCGGTGATTTTGTCCACCGCTTAAGTCAGTTATCGTATTTTCAAACTATGCGCTAAGAATTATTTTTTCCGGCAATTCGGCGTCCTGTCCAGTCACTTCTGACAGCTTGAGGCGCAAAGTCTCTGCGTTAACAGGCGGTTGGTTGCACATATACAAAAGAAGGTTTCGGCACAACACTCGATGTTTTGGTTCAATTGTTCCGCGATGCGACCAAATGGTTCCTGCAAAAGGGGTTTCGTCGAGACTTCGAGGTAATTGCTTGAGCAACTCAAGCCAATTCGGTATTTTTTGCGAGAGCATCATCGCCACTTCTGTCATCAACGTGAGGCCGATTGGACGAAAGTAGATACTTCCCCCTGAATTGTGACGATATTTCTGACACACGGTGGCTGGGTCGCTGGCCTCAAAATATTCCGATAACGCAGGCTCAACGCTTGCAAGAGCATCGAAGTATTTGACAGCCACTTCATAGAACTCATCCAGCTTTGTATCCGTCGGTCTTTTAAATTCGAGTTCTTTCTTTTTGGCTCCAGTATTTACTAGAAAAATGATTCTCAAAACGTCGTACAAGTTGCCTATCGTTGTAAGTGCAACAATGTCGTCTCGTCCGAGATTGTTGGTGTGGTGCATTGCGATACGTGGCGACTTGAATGACGGATGTTCTTCAACCAATCGACGTGCCACGATTGCCATCACATCATTTTCATCCAGCGCGATGCGTTCCATTTTGGAGACTGGGACGGCAGTCTTGTTCAGGGTGGTGAACAACCTTCTAGTGCGCTCCAGGCGGTCGGTGCGGTGAGCAATAAAAAGTACGGACACCAAATCCGAAATTGCCGATGGCGGTGTACCTTCTGGGTTCTTCTCCCTAATTTCTACAAGGCGCTTCATCCCCGCAAGCCGATGTTGCCCATCAACAGCAAATAATTTCTCCTCGCCGTTCATTTGGAGGACACCCAAGCTATGAGATGCCGCCTCACTCAATGCTGGGGTGTCGTCTTCTGATTGGCTAACCTTGAGAGGCACCCATTCAGGTGATCCACCGTATACCGCGACGACTAAAGAATTGAAGAATCTCTCGTGCTCATTCTGAAGATAGTTGGCTATTTCCATTGATCGCCCACCATGCGGACCGCTTTTCAAAGAACGTTGAATGAGATCTGATAATCCTTTATTTGTGTGAATTTCACTAGCAAACGCAACACGTTTCGCCAGTTCCGCCAACGGGATGATGGCACTGTAATAAGTCCAGTCGCCAAAAGTTCCTCGCAATGCGGGTAATGCGAGCGGCTGTGTGTTGTGGGGGGTGTCGTTAGAAGGCATGGCTCGGGCTCATATAGGTGGCGGGATAGGTTCGATCCGTGAATGGGGGGCGAAATGCCCCGAGCAGATTTGTTTCGAGGTTGACTAGCTCAGACTTGCGATCTGGTAGTGGCGCATAGAAGAACTCTAAGTGACCATCCCAAGCATTGAGTAAATAGAATATTTTTGGGCGGCGCCTGCCGGTCTTCTTGTTGTGGAGATATTCTCCGAAGCGCTGTCGTAGCGTTTTATGGCTGTTTCCGTCTCCGGTCTGCCCTATGTACATAACCCAGCCATGTGCCGGTAGGCCAAGATAGGGGATGCGAACTACAAACGCATACAGCCCGGGGTCCGTCGGCACATGCTGCTTTTGTCCTGGCTCGAATTTGACCGAGTTCCAAGAGAGTAAAGGGAGGATTTCGGCGAGATGCCACTGGGTAGGACAAACAATGAAATTGACCGAATAGTCTTTATTGTCAATCATCGCTGCCCCAGCAGGATCATTTAGAAGCGTGTCGCGCCAACTCATTTTCCACTCCGTGATCTGTTCATCACTTTCCCTAAAATGCCTTAACCTTGATCTGCTTCAAGTCCTTCAACGTCATGAACACGCCCGATGGAAGCGTGGAAAAATTCGCCTTGCCCCGGAACATGTTCTGAAGCACTTTAGTCGCTACAGCGTTTGTATTAAAACAGATTGGCAGTCCAATATTTTCCAAATAATCATCGCTCTTGCCGTCATAGTCGTCTGGGCTTTGCGAAGCAAGGGTGACTACCAGACCCTTGGAACGGTGCAAGCGGATGTTGTCGCTTAGGGCATCGTGCTTGGAAGCGAGCAGATGGCGTGCTTCATCCACAGCGAGAACCAGACGGATAGCACGATGTCCTTCACTGTCTTGCGGTGCCTCTGGTAAGCGTTTCATGTATGTATTCAACGCGTCCATCAGCAAGAAAACTGCCAAATTCTTGATGGTGTCGTGAGCATGGGCAAAGGTGATAATCCAATTCCGTGAGAAAAACTGCTGGGGTGAGTATTCGGGCTTAAAAATTGTGTATTGCGTCAGGTCGTTGATGGTGGCCATTACACTATCCACCTTCAAGTCGTTCTCCTCATAGAACTGGTCAAGCTGAGCGCGCACATGTTCCAGCGTTATTTTTCCTTGGGACGAGAACAGTGGTTTTAATGCTTCCCGCAGATTATCCAGCTGCTTCGGCCCCAACTTGCCTTGCACCACGCTGGAGAAAGAATCCCGAAAACCCATCACGGTGTCGGTAGCGACTTCTTCATTCTGGTTGGAACCATAGAACATATCCAGCGGTATGCCGTCCTCTGGCACTCGTAGGATTTTTGCTTCCAATGCGTCAATCAGCGCTGTATCGTTGGCTAAATCACCCTTACCCAAGTCCAGCAGAAGCACGGGTGCGGCGGTTTGTGCGTGAATCTGTTTCATTACTTCTTTCATAATGCGGGTCTTGCCCGAGCCGGACTGCCCCATAATCGCCATGTGTGGAGAAGTGCCAACGCCATTCACCAGGCGGTTGTACTGATCATGCGGCGCCTCCACACACTTACCCAAATCGACGTAGACAGCCTTGGCCATGCCAATGAAACCGACCTCGTCGTCATGATGTATCTCGCCGAATTTTCCCGACTTGGAGACGGTGTCGGGCAGCATAGCTCGGCGATGGATTAATATTTCCCAAAATTTTCGTGGGTCTTCCCCCGCCTCTTTCCAGTCATCTAGCAAAAGCATGATGCCTCGGTGCCAATGCCGCCGTACCGCATTTTGTAAGGTGGCAATCGTCAGTTCGGGTTTTTGGGCATGCTTCTTGATGTTGGTGACGAGTAGACCCACCCACAACGGATATTCCTCAAGCCCAAAAAGTAAGTCGCCTTTGATGGTTCTTCCTTGGGCATCCACATGTTGCGTGGGGAAAGATGCTTCGCCCAGTGAGCGGCCAATGGCAAGACGGGCGACACGATATCTCACCGAAAGGGCCAATTTCCCTTTCAGCATTTCGGTGATTTTGTCGGCTTCGGCACTGGTCTGGAAGTTGGAGACCAGCACATTTTCCAAGCTGATATCACTCATCACTGTCCTCCGAAATAGGCGTTTTTGGTGGCGGTTGTCATGCCCACGCCATTGCCGATTTGCTGGTGTTGAAGCAGGTATGTTTGCGCGATACTGTCTTGTAGTTCCTTGTAAACTTGAGCATCGATTTCTTTATCCTGACTCAACAAGAACACTTGTCGGGTCTTGTCCGAAATCCAGTACTGCAAGATGTTCTTGCGGTGGTGGCTATCCAAGCGCGCCAGCGGGGTATCGACCACCAATGGGGCCTTGATGCCGGAGATTTCGGCAAGCCCTGCAAGTAGCGAAGTGGCAAACAACTGATCTTCCCCCGCAGATTTATCAAACTGAATCTCGTCGCCTTCATAGCTAATGAGACGGGATTTGCCGGTTTCATCAATTTCAATGCGTGCTACTTGCTTCTTGTGGGACAATTTTTGAAAAACGGTGGTCATGGCATTTGCTAGGCGATTAGTCTTGAGAGTATAAAGGCTGGGGATCAAGTCATCAATCAGCTTGCATACACGCTCGGCACGGGCTACATCCGATTTCACCGGATTGGCTCTCAGAAACTTCTCATGTTCACGTTGATAGCTGGCGCGTTCGTTGTTGATGTTGGTTTGAAGCATAGAGATTTCTTTTTCGATAGATCCTAGTTCCTGTTGTTTCTGGTCAATCTTACCGTTGATGGCATCTATTTCGATCTTGAGGGTGGCCAGGGTTCCATCACGGTCGATGCCTTCAATCTTGGCCAGACGGTTACGAAGGCTGCGGACCTTCTCTTGCAGATTATCCCGTCGTTCCAGAAGACCAAGGATGTCCTGAGCACCGATGCTCAGATTTTTCATCATGCTAATGACTTGCTGGCGTTTCGCGCCATGGATGTAATCGTGGATGATTTCTTCGGCACAGCCATCCGGCAAAGGATAAAATAGGCTTTCCCAGGCGGTTTCCAGGCGTTGAACCACAGTGGTGTGTTGCTTACCAGTCAGGTCGGGATTGAACCGTGGAGCATCTTCTGCAAAGAACCTGGAGATAAATTTTTCTTTATCTGGTTCCAGACTGTTTTTGCGGGTATCCCACTTTATACGCTCTTCTTCCGCATTCAATTGCTTCATGTAATCGTTGCGGTCTTCCTGGGAAATGAGGTGGAAAGAAAGGCGTGATCCTAGTACCTGTTCCAAATCGTCTTGGCACTTTTTCAGGTCAATCTCGGCGCGAGTCATTTCTTCTACAATGTCTCGTGCGTTGGCAATGTCGCCACCGCCGCCTCCGTTTGCCATGATGTGGTGCATCAAATTGCCCCGGTCGGTTTTGAGTGCGTCCAGTTCCTCATTGGAAGTGATTTTTTTGCGTTGTGTTTCTTCCAGCAGTTGCTCGTGTTGTGTGAGCTCTTCCAGTAATTGGCGATGTTTTTCCTCATCGACCCGTGGCACACCTTGGCTCTTGTTGGTCTGATATTGCTGCAATCTGGTTGCCAGTTTGCGGAGCAGAACTACCCCGAGCAAACCTTCCATGCCCATCTTGATTTGTTCAACACGTTTATGGTCGGCCAGACGTTTCACCTCTTCACCATCAAAGAAAAAGAACGGTGCCAGGTGAGCTGGGACAAAATATTTGTCAAACATTTCTTCAATCTGATCGGCGTTGCGGGTTTGTGCGCGAATGCCATCACGGATATCATAAATTAAAGTTTCTTCATCTTGCCAGTCGCCTTTGGGTGAGAAGAACCATTTACGCGTGACCTGGAAGCCTTCATGTTCATCGGTGTTTATTTGCACCATCACACTCATGGTGTCGCGCTTGGTTTTCAACGCGTGACCGTGCAAAGCGCGCTCAAGAAAGACGGGATAGCCTACGTCACCTTTGATGCCGGCGCGGGCTAGATGGATGATGGAGTCTTTGCCATAGAGACCAAGATAGAGAGCTTCCAGAATGGTCGTTTTACCGTAGCCATTCATCCCGCCGATGAGAATGACATTCTTGCCTTGGCTGGGGGAGGGGAATTCAAAAACCTGGTGTTTGTAGCTCTTGAAATTTATGAGTTCAATCCGGGAAATCCACATAGTCATCCTTTTAATCCATGCGGCTCAAGACTTCGCTGATGGCGTCATAAATACCAAACGCTTTGCTTCTGTCTTGGTTATGGCGCTGAATCGCCACAAGCTCGGTGAGTACATCCACAGGAACGTTGTGTTTTTGGCACAGTTTTTCCATGACTTCTCGAGCTTCGTTTTCCGACCACAGCGGTAGGTCGCCCAAATACACTTCCGACATTTTTATTGCCCCCCCTTTTGAAGCAGTTCGTCAACCCACGCGGACTCGATGATATCAATTTCTTCCTTGCTGATAAGTTTGTCGCCAAATTCTTTTTCTGTTTTAAGCAGGCGGTCAAGAATCATCTTGCGTGCTTGTATGGTAAACGGCCCAGGAATGTGCTTGCCCGTGGAAGCAAATTGCATCCGACCGTTTCTGCGTTCCACCTGGCGGTATTCAGGCTTGTTGCGAATTTCTTTGAGCCAGTCACGGAAATCCACTAGGGCTTTGAAGTGGTGGTTCCCCACATCAATGAATCCTTGCAGGCTTTTATCTTTTTCAACAACGGTGCATGTCCAGCAGCCAAAACGGCTGGAAGACGTGCCACAACCTGGTGCTTCCTCCTTGGAAAGCACTACGGGGCATTCGCCGCCCTCGGCATCTCGATAAAGCTGGATAAGCTTTTTGTGCGTACCGCCCCACGGCGGGGGGGATTGGCCGAGAATTTCCCAGACATCGTCTAATGATAGGTCTACGATGGGGCGATAGATGAAGGCACCCGGCAGTGCAGAATGCCGGGTCAGGTTTGAGTTTTCCATGTTCTGGAACTTATCGATGGAATTGCGGCGCGAATTGCTTTCATCTTTACGCACGCCGAGTACCACGATGGCTGCTCCATGTTTGGAAACATTGTTGAGAATGTAGGTGCTGGTCGGCTGAATTTTCAGACGGTCTGTACACCAGCGAAAAGTTTGATTTGGAGTAGGGTAGCCGCGTCCGATAATATTTACCCAGAAAGATTTCTCAATATCTGGATGGGTAGTGACGACGGTGATCGGGAGCCCCAAATTTTGGGCGGCATCCTTAATCTGTTGTTGCACCTCGGTCAAGTGCGCAATAACCGGTGGGCTTTCCACCAAGGTGTCATTGGAAACCACATGCACTTCACGGGTGCGGGCGGAAGGCGTAACGGCGAGAATAGCTTCAAGAACGGCTTGGGCAACAAGCGTACTGTCTTTTCCGCCAGAGAAACCGATGATCCAAGGGTAATGTTGAGCTTCCGATAGATATTCTGCCTTGAGGTCAGCAACTATGGCTTCCCAAAGACTCATTGCTTCGGATTTAAATGCGTGTGCAAGTTGCATGGGGGGTTAAAAATCCAGGTAGTTTGTGGTTAAAACGATGAACGATGAGATGATAAAGGGACGATATTCATCCCACGCTGGTTGCCCAATATTCAATTGAAAAGCACACCGGGCATGAACACAGAAATACTCACTTAAAGTGATTACCGGGTTTCAGCCGAAGTTGTCAACATCAAAGAAAACTAAATGGTTATGAGATATTCCGTGGTCAAGTCCGATGATTGGTCCGGCCCGCTGTGGGCACAAAAAAGAGGGGGAGTCGATTGACTCCCCCTCTTTTTTTAGATCAGTTTGGCAACGGCCTGAAACGGGAACAAGCCCCGCCGCCTAGCCGCCGTGCTCTTACAAATTAAACAGCAAATCGCTATAGACCGGTACCGGCCAGAGATCAGCCGGCAGGATGGCCTCAAGCGCGTCGATGTCGGTACGCAGATCGGTCATGGCGGCGAATACCTTGTCGCGGTATGCAGCACCCTGCTTGTCCACTGCGGTGATGGCCTGGGCCTTCATGGTTTCCGCTTCCAGCTTGGCAACCTTCTTGCCTGCTGACTCAAGATGCTTGCCAACCTCTGCCAGCAATCCCTTCTGCACCGAGCCGTACTTGCCGGCTGCGGCCAGGGAAGCGCCGAGTTCCGCGACAAACTGGATGGCCGCCGGAATAAACTGGCGCTTGGTCATCTGGATGGCGGTCAGTGCCTCGATGTTGATGTTTTTGGCATACTGTTCCACATAGATATCGTAGCGGGAATGCAGCTCATCTTTCGAAAGCACGTTGTACTTGCCGAACAGCTTGATCGCCTTGGGGGTAACAAAGGCCTTGAGCGCGTCCACGGTGTTGCGGACGTTGGGCAGGCCGCGCTTTGCCGCTTCCTTGGCCCAATCGGCGGAGTAGTTGTTGCCGTTGAAGATGATCCGGCCATGTTTGGTTATGGCTTCCTTGAGGATGGCTTGGATTTCCTTGTTCACGTCCTTGGCCTTCTCCAGGCGACCTGCGATCTCTTCCAGGGCCTCGGCGGCAATGGTGTTCAGGGCCACGTTGGGGCCGGAGATGGACTGGGAGGAGCCGACCATGCGGAACTCGAACTTGTTGCCGGTGAAGGCAAAGGGGGAGGTCCGGTTGCGGTCCGTATTGTCCTTGGGCAGCTCGGGCAGGGAGTCGACCCCGATCTTCAGGGTCTGGCAGGCGCCCTTCTTGCTGCAAACCTTTTCGCCCTTGGCCAGTTTCTCCAGTACGTCGGAGAGTTCCTGACCCAGGAACATGGAGATGATCGCCGGCGGGGCCTCGTTGGCGCCCAGGCGGTGATCGTTGCCGGAGCTGCCGCAGGTGGCGCGCATGATGTCGGCATGGGTGTCCACCGCCTTGATCAGGGCGGAGAGGAAGACCAGGAACACGGCGTTGTCCTCGGGGGTTTGGCCCGGATCGAGGAGGTTGATGCCGTCGTCGGTGGAGAGCGACCAGTTGTTGTGCTTGCCGGAGCCGTTTATCCCGGCGTAGGGCTTCTCGTGCAGCAGGCAGACCATGCCGTGGCGCAGGGCCACTTTCTGCATGGTCTCCATGACCAGCTGGTTGTGGTCGGTGGCCATGTTGGTGGTGGTGAAGACCGGGGCCATTTCGAACTGGGCCGGGGCAACCTCGTTGTGCTTGGTCTTGGAAGAGATGCCCATCTTCCACAGCTCGATGTCCAGATCCTTCATGTAGGCGGAGACCCGATCCTTGATGGCGCCGAAGTACTGGTCTTCCAGCTCCTGGCCCTTGGGGGCGGGGGCGCCGAACAGGCTGCGGCCGCAGGTCATCAGGTCGAGGCGTTGCAGGTAGTACTCTTTTTCCACCAGGAAGTATTCCTGCTCCGCGCCTACGGTGGAACCGACGATGGTGGAGGTGGTGTTGCCCATGGCCCGGAGCACGCGCAATGCCTGCTTGGCCACGACGCTCATCGAGCGGAGCAGGGGGGTTTTCTTGTCCAGGGCCTCGCCCTTGTATGAGCAGAAGGCGGTGGGGATGCAGAGGGTTACGTCACCGGCCGCATCTTCCTTGAGGAAAGCAGGGGAGGTGCAGTCCCAAGCGGTGTAGCCGCGGGCCTCGAAGGTGACGCGCAGGCCGCCGCTGGGGAAGGACGAAGCGTCCGGCTCGCCCTGAATCAGCTGCTTGCCGGAGAACTCCATGATCACCCCGCCATCATCGGTGGGGGAAATGAAAGAGTCGTGTTTCTCGGCGGTGATGCCGGTAAGGGGCTGGAACCAGTGGGTGTAATGGCTGGCGCCCTTTTCGATGGCCCAGTCCTTCATGGCGTTGGCGACAACGGAGGCGACATCCGGAGGCAGGGTTGAACCGGTGTTGATGGTTTTCTGTAGAGCCTTGTAGGTTTCCTTGGGAAGCCTTTCCTTCATGGTTTTGTTGTTGAACACATTGGTGCCGAAAAGCTCTGGCACGGTCATCATGGTCGGGTCGTAATCGTTGCCGCAGTTGCAATTGTCACTCATTGTGTTTCTCCTTATTTTTTTGGTGCTGAAGGGTAAGGTTGAAAACCTCCCACGCCCGATGCAGAAGGGGGTGGGCATCCGTTAAAGCCAACCGCTGGCGGCTGGCGTTGTTCCCGTGCCATGGGTTTACCATTGTAGTCTTGCTCCCGTCCCGGTCTCGTTTTCCGCGACATGGAGAAGGGCCTTGGAGATCTCTTCCTGGAAAGAAGGGTTGTTGATCTTGGTGGCAAAGCCGTCCAGGGTATAGAAAACATCCACCACCTGATCGCCATCCGAACCGATTCTGGCCCGGTGGATGTTGAGTTCAAAATCGGCCAGGGTTCGGGTGATGTCGTAGAGCAGGCCGGGTCGGTCATTGGCGAAAACTTCGATGATCGTAAACTGCTCCGAGGCCATATTGTCTATAACAACCCGCGGGGCGGCCTGCACGTTTTTTTGACCGGTTCCGCGGAAGGCGGTGCGGAATTTTTCGACCAGCCGGTGGCTGAGGCCAAGCCGGTTTTTTATGGCCAGATTGAGATCCTCGCCCAGCGCCCGCCAGTCTTGCTCCGCGTAGGTCTGCTCCGCTGCGGGGCGGACATTGAGCACATCCACCACCGTGCCGTCTTCCCAGGTGAAGATTTGGGCGCTCACCACATTGAGGCCATGCAGGGCCAAGGTGCCGCAGATTTTTGCCAGTAGGCCGGTGGAGTCGTGGGCCATCACCAGGACCGACCAGAACAGGGTGTGATCGGTGGGTTCGGTGATGGCCTGTTTTTCGTTTTTTAGCCCGGCGCGCAGTTTGAGGTGGTGGGCCACCTCTTCCGGGGGAAAACTCAGCAGGTATTCTTCCGGCAGGATTTCGTAATCGCTCGGGGCAGCCTTGCCCATCAAGGCGCGAACCTGATCGAGCATCCAGCCGGCGCCCTGGCTTTTATCGGGAAGCACGGTATCCTTGCGCTCCAGCAGGTGGGCGATTTTGAGGGAGATCTCCAGAAGCAGGGCGGCCTTCCATTCGCTCCAGGCCGTGGGGCCGGTGGCCTTGGCATCGGCGATGGAGAGCAGGTAGAGCATGGTCAGACGCTCCGGGCTCTGGATTTGCTCGGCGCATTGCCGGAGAAAGGCATCATCCTCAAGGTCGCGGCGCAAGGCGGTCACGGTGAGGAAGAGATGCTTTTCCACGAGAAAGCCGAGACAGGCTGTTTCAGCCTCGGTTAAGCCCAGGCGCTTGCCCACTCCGGCGGCAAGTGTGCTGCCGCGCTTGGCGTGATCTTCGTGGTGGCCCTTGCCAATGTCGTGCAGGAGCGCGGCCAGCGCGAGAACATGGGGAGATTCGACGCCGGCGAAAGGCGTTTTGCTTAAGGTAAGCTTTTTCAGCTCCGCCACGGTTTGCAGGAGGTGCCGGTCAACCGTGAAAACATGGTAGACATCGTGCTGGGCCAAGGCGCGAATCTGCTCAAATTCCGGGAGGTAGGCGGTGAGCAGCCCGGTGTCCAGCATGACCGACAGGACGGCGAGCACGTCTTTTGAGTTTTCCAGAACATCGAAAAAGGCCTTGGCCATGCGTTTTGAGTGGCGCAGCTTGTCGTCCACCAGGTGCAGGTTGGCGGTAACGATTTTTCTGCTGCGATGATGGATCTCAAGGCCAGTCTTTCCGGCATGGGCAAAGAGGCGCATCAGCAGGTAGGGGCGTTTTTCGATCAGCGCCTGGTCGGTGAGGTGGAGACGGTCCTGACGCACCGTGATCCCCGGCTCGATGGCCTGTTCGATGGGATTGGCGCGCGGTGCGCCCAAGGTTTCATCGACATGTTCAAAAAACAGGTCTGTGGTGGTGGCGATGGTTTGCAGGTGCCGGTAGAGATCCTGCATGAAGCGCTCTACCCCCAGGGTGGCTCGGGTGTCCTGATACTTGAAGGCCTTGGCCATCTCCACCTGATATTCGAAGAACAGCTGGTCGTTTTTCCGGCCGCTGAGGTAGTGGAGCCGGTTGCGGATTTTGATCAGGGAATCCCAGGCCTGGGCAAAGGCTTCTTTTTCCTGGGGCGAGATCAGGCCTGCTTCTTCGATGTCGTGCAACTCTTGCAGGCCGAAGAGGGCGCGGCTTGTCCAGATCATGGCCTGGATATCGCGGAAGCCGCCGCGGCTTTCCTTGATGTGCGGTTCCAGCTGGTAGCTGTGCATGCCATAGCGTTGATGGCGTTCGCTGCGGTGCTGCATCATGTTTTGCAAAAATTCCCGTCGGTGTCCTGCTATCAATTCCCGGTGGAAGGCCTGGTGCATTGAGGCAAAAAGCGGCTGCGAGCCTGCCAGATGGCGGGCGTCCAGCAGGGCCACCTGAAAAAAGAAGTCCTGCCTGGCATCGGCCAGGCAGGCATCCGGGGTTCTCACCCCGTGTCCGACCTCCAGGCCCGCATCCCACAGGGGATAAAACAGGGCCTTGCTCACCGCCTCGAGGCGATCTTCTGCCTCGGGCGTATGGAGCAGGAGCAGATCGATGTCCGAATAGGGAAACAGCTCTCTTCGGCCATAGCCGCCCAAGGCGACAAGGCTCATCCCCTCTGCTGCCTCCGGACAGTTGGCGAAGCAGGAAAGGAGGTAGTCGTCGATGAGCTGCGAGTTCTTGTGGAGAAGGGCTTGCCCGCTCAGGCCCTGTCGCCAGAGATATTCCAGGGCGTCCCGCTTTGCCCGCAGCTCAATATCCATCACTTAGGAGCCGTTAGGAAATAATCTGTAGTTTTTTTGCTCATTTCGTTACGGCTCCTTACGCCGTTATCCGCTGCTGCCGGTTACGACGGCCTAGATGGCCTCTTTTCCGGTTTCCCCTGTGCGGACGCGGATAACCTCTTCCACCGGCAGGACGAAGATCTTGCCGTCGCCGATCTTGCCGGTGTTGGCGGTTTCCCGAATCTTTGTGACCACGGCCTCCACCATGGCGGCCTCCACAATGATCTCGATCTTGACCTTGGGGATAAAATCGACGATGTACTCGGCGCCGCGGTAGATTTCCTTGTGTCCTTTTTGGCGTCCGTATCCCTTGACCTCGGAGATGGTCATGCCCTTGATGCCCATTTCGTTCAAGGCGTCCTTGACCTCGTCGAGTTTGAACGGCTTGATGATTGCCTCAATCTTCTTCATGCAATTCTCCTTTTCTGGTAACTGTCCAGCAGCACCGCATCTGCTTTGTCATCGGCCGGCTCATGTGCAACAGCACACTTCGCAGGCCTCTTTCGCGCATCTGCGGCGCTGCTGAACAGTTACGTTTCGTTGTTTTTTCCCACTTTCCGGCTCTGAGCTGGATAGTTACACGCTGTTAGAGTGAGTACCCGATTTCGCTGTGCTGGGTCAAGTCCAGCCCCTGTTCTTCTTCTTCCTTGCTTACCCGGAGACCGATCACCAGGTCAACAAACTTAAGGATGATGAATGTTACCACGACCGAGTAGGCAATGGTGGTGAAGGCATCCATGGCCTGGATTCCCAGGAGCTGCGGATTTCCGAAAAAGAGGCCGTCCTTGCCCGCGGCATTGACGGCGGTGGTGGCGAACAGGCCGGTGGCCAGAGCGCCCCAGAGACCGCCCACGCCATGGACCCCGACCACATCAAGGGCATCGTCGTAACCGAGGCGGCTTTTGGCCAGCACCGCGAAGTAGCAAAGGGCGCCAGCCACCAGGCCAATGAGTATGGCCGAGGTGGGGCCGACAAAACCGGCTCCTGGGGTGATGGCGACCAGGCCGGCGATGGCGCCGGAGGCAGCGCCCAGGGTGGTGGGTTTGCCCTGTACCAGCCATTCAGCGATCAGCCAGGAGAGCAGGGCCGCGCCGGTGGCGACCTGGGTGGTGAAGAAGGCGTTGACCGCAACGCCGTTTGCCGCCAGGGCGCTGCCTGCGTTGAAGCCAAACCAGCCGAACCAGAGAATGCCGGCGCCCAGCATGGTCATGGTCAAGTTGTGCGGATGAAAGGACTCCTTGCCCCAGCCCTTGCGTTTACCGAACATCAAGGCAGCAACCAGGGCTGCCGCGCCGGAGTTGATATGGATGACGGTGCCGCCTGCGAAATCAAGACCGCCGTGGCCGCTGACCCAGCCCCCGCCCCAAACCCAATGGCAGACCGGCAGATAGACCAAGGTGCTCCAAAGGACAGTGAACAGAAGGAAGGCCGGGAATTTGACCCGTTCCGCAAAGGTGCCGGTGATCAGCGCCGGGGTAATAACGGCGAACATCAGCTGAAACGCGCAGAACAGTAGGTGGGGAATGGTTGCCGAGTACTTGCCGGGCTCAAGACCGACCCCCGCAAGACCCGCCCAGTCCAGGTTGCCGATGAGGCCGTTCACGTCAGGGCCAAAGGCCAGGGAGTAGCCGTAGACCACCCAGATTATCGAGACAACACCAAGGCAGATAAAACTTTGCAAAACCGTGCTGAGCACATTTTTTGAGCGAACCATGCCGCCATAAAAAAGGGCCAGGCCTGGGGTCATCAGCATGACCATGGCGGTGGCAATCAGCATGAATGCGGTATCACCTGTGTCCATAAATATATCCTCTCTCTGTGCTCATAGTTTGAAGTTGTTCCTTTGTCAGTGGGTAGCTATGCATGCTGAGGAAAGATAAAAGCAAATGTCGTGCCAATGAATTACTGTTAGCGTAACATGGCGTAATCGCGCTTGTATTGTGCTTGTTTCTGGTCTGGGCCGAGAATAAGAAAACAACAAAAAAGTGGAATTTTTTTAAATTGACCACAAATTTGTCAGTTTTCAACCTTGAGGAGACTGGGGGATCAGGAGAGATGGTACTGGTTAAAGATGATCGATTCGATGGGAGCATCGGGCCATTGTTTCAGGAGCCAGGCGCGCAACTCCTTGTTCATCTCGCCACGGGCTAGGGAAAATCGGCGCAACTCCTCAAGAGGCTTGTTTTGGAAGAATTGATAGATGATGTCGCGGACAAAGATCTTTTTGTCGGCCGGGGTATCTTCCTGTTCGTCCAGGGAGGCGATGAGGGTGATGTCGACGAGGACAAAGGTTACGGGTTGATCAGGGGCCGGGTTGTTGATCGGAATTATGAAAGCGGGGAAGGGCCATTTTTTCCTGACTTTTCCCGGATGAAGCTGGCTGGCTTGGTTGAATTCCTGGGGGCCTGCTGCGTTTGTGGTTTTGTCAGGAGCAGTTGTGGTTCCTGGATGCTGTCCAGGAGAGGTGGCTGTCTGAAGAAGGGCTGGCGGAGGTTTTGGGGTGCCGCTCACAGCAAACAAAATGCCGACCAGGAGAAAAAATGGGAGAGCATACAGGGGGATGCGGACAAAAATGGGAAAAGACTGGAGCCGGGTGAACTGTTTTTGCGCGGCAATCTTGCCGGCGAGAAAGAGGGCCGTGAGCGCCGCGATGTCGAAAAGGGCTGTCGGGTGGATGCCGGAAGCGATGCCCCGATCCGGGATGCCGGCAAGGGTTTTTTCCAAGGAGGAATCAAGCTCTTGGCCGGCAACTCCGGCAGTGGCTGTCGGTTCGTTTTCCTCAAGGAAGAAATTCTCTTCCTCTTTTTCGTCGGAGAAAAACGCATTATCCTCGGCCTGGAAGGCTGATTCCCAGTCTTCACCCCAGTTTGTTTCGTCTTGGTCAGCAGGAGTTTCCGTGCTGGCGAACTGGTCAACAGACTGGGGGCGGTCGTCAGCCATGTTTTAGATCAGAATATTTTGTTGAGTTTTTCGGACAGGGTTTCGGCGGTGAATGGTTTAACGATGTACTGGCTGACCTTGGCCTTGACCGCCAGAATAATATTGTCCTGCTGTGCTTCCGCCGTCACCATGATGAAAGGTGTATTGGCCAGGCTTGCGTCAGCCCGCACGGCTTTGAGCAGATCCAGGCCCGTCATCTTGGGCATGTTCCAGTCTGAGACGATAAGGCCGATTTTTTCTGATTTCAGCACATCCAAGGCGGTGGTGCCGTCGTCAGCTTCAATGATGTTTTTGAAGCCAAGCTGGGTGAGAATGTTTTTGATTATGCGCCGCATGGTGGCGAAATCGTCAACCACGAGAATTTTCATAGTAGGATCAGCAGCCATATTTCCTCCCTAACAGCTTTATGGTACGAGTGGCCTGGGGCATGTTTGCAGTGTGGATAATCAGCCGCATCTTTTTTATTGTAACTGTAACATTTGCTTTTGGAAATAAAAAAAGCGGTTCATGGCGAGTTGTCCCATGCTTCTGGATTTGCCTTCCTGGTGTTTGCATGAGCAAAAGGCTGTATTCATCCGGTGCGGATCAACTTGCCAGGGTCTTTTTCAGCTTGGTGCGGAGGCGGAACATGGCCTTGCTGTGCATCTGGGAAATGCGCGATTCCGTATAGCCCAGCACCTCGCCGATTTCCTTCATCGTGAGTTCGTCCTGATAATAGAGGGAGACAGTCAGTTTTTCTTTTTCCGGCAGATCGGAGATGGCGCCCGCGATGAGCTCCCTGATCTGGGACAGGTTGATGGCGGTGAAGGGGTCGCGGTCATCCATGGCAAAGGTCTCGGCCAGGGTGGGATCGTTTGCCTCCGTTGCTTTTTGCCGGAGAAACTCAATATCCATGAAGGTGACGGACTTGGTTTCATCGAGCAGCTTGTAGAAATCATCCAGGCCAAGGCCCATGGTCTGGGCTACTTCCTCATCCGTGGCTGGTCTGCCCGTCTGTTTTTCAATGTCGGCATAGGCCTTTTCCAGGTCGGTGGTTTTGCGCCGAACCGAGCGCGGAACCCAGTCCAAAGCGCGAAGCTCGTCCAGCATCGCTCCTTTAACCCGGAATTCGGCATAGGTCTTGAACTGGACGTTTTTGGAGACATCAAATTTATTGATGGCGTCGATGAGGCCGATGATCCCGCAGCTGATCAGGTCATCGAGCGATACCTGCGCGGGGAGACGCGCCGCCAAGCGTGCCGCGATATACTTGATCAGCGGGGTGTAGGTCAGAATCAGCTCATTGCGTTTTTCGGCGCTGAGCGGTTCTGCCTGGCTGAAAAAAGTATTCGTATAGTCCTTGAATTTTGGTGATGGCTGTTTGATCATACCGGGTAGGCCCGTTGGGGCAAAGGAGGTTGATAGCCTGCAATATGGAAAAGTATATTACAGATCAACGAGTCCCTGCCAGAAAAATTTTATGTTTCCGTCGGCTTTCATCTCAGGCTCTTCCTGAAAAATATTCCCGGCCAGCTTGCTGAACATCTTGCTGGACGGGGCATCCGGGAAAATATCCGACACCAGCCGCTGTTCGCGAACTGCGGTGGGCAGCTTGCTGTCATAGGGGATATACCCGAGATAATCCAGGGAGAGCGAGTCAAGAAACCGGTCGGCCACAATGCTCAACTTCCGAAAAACGGCCAGGGCCTCCTTTTCGGAACGGGCAAGATTGACCAGAATACGAAATTTTTTCACGTCATGCCTGCTGGAGAGGACCTTGACCAGCGCGTAGGCGTCGGTTAGAGAGGTCGGTTCCGGGGTCAGGATGATGATGCGTTCCCGTGCGGCCAGATTAAAGTAGATCACATTGTTGTTGATGCCCGCGGCCGTATCGATCAGCATGATGTCGATTTTCTGGGCCAGGGCGGACATCTCCGCCAGGAAGTACAGGCGTTGCTGTTCCGTGAGATCCGCCAATTCCATGATGCCCGAGCTGGCCGGCAGGATGAGCAGACCTTCCGGGCCTTGCACCAGAACCTCTTGCAGGGTTTTTTCACCCATGAAAACGTGGTGGAGGTTGTAGCGCGGGGTCAGGCCCAGCAGGATATCGACGTTGGCCAGATTCAGGTCTGCATCAAGGATCAGCACCTTCTTGCCTGCCTTTGCCAAGGCATAGCCGAGGTTGGTGACGATATTCGTTTTGCCGACCCCGCCCTTGCCGCTGGTCACGCAGATCACCCGCGGCTGGGGTTCGGTGCTGTTGCGGGGTACTGCCATTTTTTTCTTCTGGGGTTGTGAGTGGGTCATAATCCGTTCCAGTGTTTCTGCCTGATTCATAAGATCACCACGGGGTTTTTCATTGGGTCCACCTGTCTTGGGCCTCGGTGGCAAGCTCACCGGCGGCTGCCTGCCATCCCTGCCCGAACAGGGTCTGTAGGAACTCCCGGGAGGCAAGGAGGAAATCCTCCGGAACCCTCTGGCCGGTGCACAGGCAGGAAATAGGCAGCGCTGTTCCGGCCAGCAGCTGGCACAGGGTGGCGTATGCCCTGGTTTCATCGAGCTTGGAGAGAACCAGCCCCTTGATCCGCAGGGGCTCATAGGTAGTGAGGATCTGTTGCAGGTCTTCTTTTTTGCAGGTGGCGCTGAGGACGAGATACGGCTCTATCCCGTTTTTCAGGGAAAACCATTCCCCCAGCTCCCGGATATGGTTCGGGTCATAAGGGCTCTTGCCCGCAGTGTCGATGATGATCAGGTCCTTGTCCTGGTGGCGAAGGAGCGCCATCTGCAGATCCTTTTTGCGCAGGGCGATTTCGCAGGGCAGGCGCATGATCTTGGCATAGGTGCGCAGCTGGTCCGTGGCCCCGATCCGGTAGCAATCCATGGAGAGCAGCGCCACCTTCATCCCCTCATGGATGCTGTACCAGGCGGCGATCTTTGCGGCGGTCGTGGTTTTGCCCACCCCGGTGGGGCCGATCAGGGCCACCACGGTGGGCGCTTTGCTGATCCCGATGGACAGCGGGGTTATCTGCAACTGGTCGATGATTTTGTCCCGCCACTGGGCAACCTGTTTCGGGTCGGGCCGGGCGCCTTTCTGGGCGGCTTTGCCTGTGGCCTGACCCGAAGCGCGGCCTTCCAGCTCTTCCTTGGCGCAGTATTGGCGCCGCAGGAAATTGGCAAAACGCAGCCGGAGATCGTTGGATTCAAAATGGACCTGTGCTGCTTTGGCAGCTTTGGCTGCCTTTTCGGCCGGTAGGATGCGGGCGGAAAGCTCGGCGGAAAGCCTGCTGTCAAAGCCGGATTGTTGCCGGGTCGTTTTTGGTGCTGCCTGGCGGGTCGCAACCTTTGGCTGGGCCTGACGCACGGCTTGATACCCATACCCCACCGTCTTCGGCCGTCTGCCTTCCGTGCCGGGTGCTTCCGGGGGCGGCAGGGTAATCTCCGGCTCCGGGTCATATTCCATGGCCGCCACCACCTCAATCCTCGGTCCGCCGCCCCTTGTCGAGCCGCTTTTCCCTGGGAGGTTGCGGGTTGAAAGAATAACCGCATCCTCGCCAAGTTCTTCCTTGACCATGGCCATGGCGCTATGTGTATCCGAGGCTTCAAAACGTTTGATTCGCATCGCTGCTCCTCATTTCTATTTCTTGGGGTTGAGTTCGATTGTCCCCAGGGATTGCAGTTGGGTCTGCGCGGTCAACTCGTTATGGGAAAGGACCATGACGTGGGGCATGAACCGTTCCAAGAGCCGCCGGAAATGGCGGCGGATAATCGGGGAACAGATAATGATGGGTTGATAGCCGTCCAGGGAAACCTTCTCCACCAAGGTCTTTGCCGAGGTGAGCAGGCGTTGGGCCAAATTCGGTTCCAGGTTGAGAAATACGCCTTGGTCGGTTTTTTGCAACGATTCGCGGATCAGATCCTCGACCTGGGTGGACAGGGTGAGGACGGTCAGCGTGCCCTGGTCATCGGTGAAGGAGCTGATAATGGAACGGGCCAGCTTCTGGCGCACATACTCGGTAAGGATGTCCGGGTCCTTGCCCAGGGGCGCGAAATCGGCCAGGGTCTCGCAGATGGTCAGCAGGTCGCGCAGGGATACCCGTTCCCGCAGGAGATTTTGGAGCACCTTTTGGACCAGGCCCAGGGGCAGCAGGCCGGGCACCAGCTCTTCCACCACCTTGGGCTGGGTCTTGGCCAGATTGTCCAAGAGTTTTTGGGTGTCTTGGCGGCCCAGCAGTTCGTCGGCGTGGGTGCGCAGCACCTCGGTGAGATGGGTGGCGATGACCGTGGAGGGATCAACCACGGTGTAGCCCGCCACCTGGGCCTCGTCTTTCTTCTCCAGGTCTATCCACAATGCGGGCAGCTGGAAGGCGGGTTCCATGGTGGGAATGCCTTCGATCTTCCGTTTGGCCATGCCGGAGTCCATGGCCAGCAGATGGCCCATCATGATTTCGCCGGTGGCGATCTCCACCCCTTTGAGGAGCAGGACATACTGGTCGGGTTTGAGCTGGAGATTATCGCGCACATGCAAGGGCGGGATGATCATGCCCATGTCCATGGCAAACTGGCGGCGGATGGCCCGAATCCGTTCCAGCAGATCGCCCTCCTGGGCCTCGTCAACCAGGGGAATGAGGCCGTAGCCCACTTCAAGCTGCAACACATCAAGGGGCAACAGGCTTTCCACCGTTTCCGGCGCGCCGGGCAGCGGGGTGGCCGCCTTCTTTTCTTTTTCTGCCTCGACCTTCTGCTCTTCCTTGTCAGCTGCGGTTTTATTGAAGGCCATCAGGGAGATGGCGCCCATGGCTATGCCCAACACGATAAAGGGGAGATGCGGCAGGCCCGGCACCAGACCAAAGAGGATGATGATCCCGGAAGAAACCGCCAGGGCCTGGGGCTGGTGCCCGAATTGTTTCATGAACTCCTTGCCCATGCTCACATCGGAGGCAGCCCGGCTGACAATGATACCTGCGGAGGTAGAGATGACCAGGGCAGGGATCTGGGAGACCAGCCCGTCGCCGATGGTGAGCAGGGTGTAGGTTTCCGCCGCCTGCGCCGCCCGCATGTTCTGCATCAGGGCGCCGATGAAAAATCCCCCGATGATATTGATGACCATGATCACCAAACTGGCCACGGCCTCGCCGCGCACGAACTTGCTGGCGCCGTCCATGGCCCCGTAAAATTCCGATTGGCGGCTGACTTCCGAGCGGCGGCGTTTCGCCTCTGCTTCGTTGATCAGGCCGGCGTTGAGATCCGCGTCAATGGCCATCTGTTTGCCGGGCATGGCGTCCAGGGTGAAGCGGGCCGCCACCTCGGCGATACGGCCGGAGCCCTTGGTGATAACGATGAAATTGATGAGCACCATGATCAGGAAGATGATGATGCCCACGGCGAAGTTGCCGCCCACCACAAAATTGCCGAAGGACTGGATGACGTGGCCCACCGCGCCAGGGCCTTCGTGGCCATGCAGCAGGATGAGCCGGGTCGAGGCGATATTGAGCGCCAGCCTGAAGAGGGTGGTGATCAGGAGCAGTGAGGGAAAGGAGGAAAAGTCCAGCGCATTGGTGTTGTACATACTCATCAGCAGGATGAGCAAGCCGATGGTGATGTTGAAGGAAAGCAGCATGTCGAGCAGGAAGGGCGGCAACGGCACGATCATGACCATGAGGATGGCCACGACCCCGAGCGCCACGAAGAGGCCCGACATCTCGAAATTGACTGCGCTCAGTCCTGTTGCGGCGCCGGTGTCATCTGCCATGGACGGCCTTTTTCAACATCTTGCTAGGTTCGCGCTGCATCTGTAAGGTTGCCGTATTCATTGCCATCAGGCCCTTTTCCGTTTGACGCTGTACACATAGGCCAGAATCTCGGCCACGGTCTGGAACAGGTTTTCCGGGATGGTCTCATTGAGGCCCACACTTTTGTACAGGGCCTGGGCCAGGGGTTTGTCCTCGACCAGGGGAATGCCGTGTTCTTCGGCGATTTCCCTGATTTTCTGGGCGATAACCCCGGCGCCTTTTGCCAGCACCATGGGGGCCGCCATGGCAAGCGTATCGTAGCGAAGAGCAATGGCCAACCGGGTGGGGTTGGTAATCACCACATCGGCCTTGGGCACCTCGGACATCATCCGTTGTCGGGCCATCTGCATCTGGATGGCCCGGATGCGTCCCTTGACATGCGGGTCTCCCTCGGTCTGTTTGGCTTCGTCCTTGATTTCCTGCTTGGTCATCTTCATTTTTTCCATGAACTGCCAACGCTGGAAAGCATAGTCTATCGCCGCGAGCACCGCAATGATCAGCGCTGATTTCAGGAAGATCCAGAAGGCCACCCTGCTCATGAAGGCAAGAATGGGCATGGGCTCCTGATCCATAAGGGGCAGGATGCCGGGCAGCGCCTTCATCACCTCCGTGTAGGAAACGTAACCGATGATGAGCAGTTTGCCCACGGACTTGACCACATTGGCCAGGGCCTGCTTGGAAAAGAGGCGGGCAAAACCCTGGAACGGGTCGATCTTGTCGAACTTCGGCGCCAGTTTTTCCGTGGTGAACAGGATGCCGACTTGGGCATAGTTGGCGACCAGGGCCGTGAGGAAGATGGCGCCCATGACCGGGGCGACGATAATCCCGGTCTGGGCCATGGTTTCCCGGGTAAGCATGGTCATGTTGTTCGGGGTTATCGTAATGCTGTGCAGGTTGCCCAGGTAATATCTGAGCAGGAGGAAGAATTGCCCCAGCATGAAATCGCTTGAATAATACAGGGTGAGCAGGCCGACGAGCAGGACTGCGGCGGAAGGCACTTCCATGCTCTTGGCCACATCCCCCTTTTTCCGCGCCTCCTGGATGCGGCGGGAGGTGGGGGCCTCGCTTTTTTCCTGGCCGGAGGATTCGTCTGCCATGCTTCAGCCCCCCATGCCCATGGCCAGCCTGGGCAGGAGCCGGGCCAGCATTTCAAAATTCGTGATCATCAACGGCGCCAGAAATGCCAGGGACAACCCGGCAAAAATCAGGCCAACCCCAATGGTGAGCGGCAGGCCGACAATCATGATCGGGATCTGGGGAACGGTTTTGGCGACAATACCCATGGCCACATGGGTAAAGAACAGGGCGGCGCCTGCCGGGGCCATGATCTTTACGGAAAGGACGAACATGTGGGAAGCCCCCTGCATCAGGCCCTCGAAGGTGGCCTTGGTAATGGAGGCACCGCCGGGCTTAAGCCACTCAAAGCTTTCCACCAGGGTGGAAAAAAACATGTGGTGGCCGTTGATGCCTAAAAAGATCAGGATGGCGGTGAGGTTCCAGAGCATGCCGATCAGCGAGACCTGGGTGCCCATCTGGGGGTCCATGACGCCGGCCATACCCATGCCCATCTGGACGCCAACCATCTGCCCGGCAATTTCCGTGGCGGCAAAGATGCACCGGGCAAAAACGGCCAGGGTCGCGCCCAGCAGGACCTCGGTGAGGACAAGCACGACAAAGCCAAGGGGCGGCCCGCTTATCAGGCGGGGGTTCACGTGAACCACCGGCAACAGGACCAGGGCGGTCATCAGGGCCAGGAGGATTTTGACCTGGGCCGGAACGGCTGTCGAACCAAGGACGGGCATGAAAAACAACAGCGGCGCTACCCGGGTCAGGATAATGACCAGGGACAGGAGTTGGGTCAGGGTCCAGTTGAGCAGCGCGGCTTCGGGCATGGATGCAGGCTCTTCAGTCAACGGATGATGTTCGGCAGATTCACGATCAGCTCATGGGTGTAATCCACCAGCTTGTTGATCATCCAGGAAGAAAGAAACAGCAGGGTGGCAAAGACGGCCACGATCTTGGGGACAAAGGTCAGGGTCATCTCCTGGATTTGGGTGACTGCCTGAAAAAGAGAGATCAGCAACCCGACTACCATGGCCACCAGCAACACCGGGGCGGAAAGCAGCAGGGTCAGGGTGACGGCATTTTGGGTCAGAGTGATGGCTTCGGAAGGAGTCATAGATTACACCACAAAGCTTTTAACCAGGGAGCCCACAATCAGATACCAGCCATCCACCAGCACAAAGAGCAGGAGCTTGAAGGGCAGGGAGACCATGACCGGAGGCAGCATCATCATGCCCATGGAAAGCAGGATGCTGGCCACCACCATATCGATGATCAGGAAGGGGAGAAAAAGGACAAAGCCGATGGTGAAAGCGGTTTTGAGCTCGCTGATCATGAAGGAGGGGATGAGTACGGCGGTGGAGACCTCGTCCTTGTTTTTCGGTTTGGGGGTCTTGGCCAGGGAAAGGAAGAGTTCGAGGTCTTTTTCCCTGGTCTGCTTGAACATGAAGGCGCGCACCGGTTTTGTCGCGGCCTCAAGGGCCTGTTCCGCATTGATCTGTTCGGCCATGTAGGGCTTGATGGCGGTGGTGTTGACCTCGGTGAAAACCGGGGTCATGATGAACATGGTCAGAAAAAGGGCCAGGCCGACCAGGACCTGGGTCGGCGGCACCTGCTGGGTGCCAAGCGCTTGGCGCAGAAAAGAAAAGGCGATCACCAGCCGGGTGAAGGAGGTCATCATCAACAGGATGGCCGGGGCCATGGAGAGCACCGTGAACAGCAGGAGAATCTCGATGAGGGCGGAAACCTGTTTGGGGTTCTGGGCCTCGCCCACGCCGATTTGTAGGGTGGGCAGGGTCACGGCGTTGCTGGTGGCGGGGCAAGCGAGGATGAATCCTGCGAGTAGACCGAGGAGAATGGGCCAGGATGGCACTTTGCACCCAGAGGGTATAAGTTTCGTTTGAGCAGGCAAGCTGCTCAACTCAGCTTTATTCCGCATGGGCAGACCCCTCTTTTTTTTGCTTCAATCCGGAAATGCCCTGGGCCGCCTTGTTGAGCATGGAGGCAAAAGAGGCGTCCAGGGCGGAAGGCGTTTTTCGGGAATGCGCTGCCTCCGTGAGGCGATCATTGGGAGCAAGGGTGGCAAGCAGGGTAATTTTTTGCTCGGTGAGGCCGACCACCAGATAGGTGCCTGCCACCTCCAGAACGCTCACCTGCTTTTTGGGGGCCAACATCTGGCTGTCGAGAACGGTGATCAGGCCTTCTTGTCTGGAGCCGACCCGGACCAGGCCCATTTTCCTGATCCAGAACAGCAGGAGGAGCATGAGGCCCACCACAAGCATGAGGGAGCCAAGGGTTTTGAAGATGGTCGTGGTCAGGGAAAGCGTTTCCTGACTGCCGGTGAGGGGGCCGGGGATCGTAGCGGGGGCGCTTTCACCGGTCCCCTCACCGAGCGGTTCGGCGGCAAGGAGCATGAGTGGAAAAAAGAGGTGATACAGCAGGCTTGCCCCCAAGGAGGCCAGTGCCTTTTTGGGGGACGGTCCTGGTGTGGATGCTGGTTGCCGGGTTTTCATAATGGTTCTATCCACTCAGGTGATCACATTATTTGCTTGACGCAGCGAGAGCAGCGACGGCTCAGCCGATGTTCTTGATCCGGTCCGCCTGGCTGATGATCTCCGTGATCCGGACGCCGAACCGCTCGTTGACCACGATGACCTCGCCTTTGCCCAGCAGCTTGTCGTTGACAAAGATTTCCACCGGTTCGCCTGCTGCTTTGTCGAGCTCGACCACCGACCCTTGGGTCAGTTGCAGCATCTTGTTGATGATCATGCTGGTCCGTCCCAGTTCCACGGTGACGTCCAGGGGGATGTCCAGCAGAAAATCAAGGTTCTGGCTGCCGGCCGGGGCGGTGGTCATGGTGCCGCCCAATTCGGCAAAGGCAGGGGCCTGAGCCCCTCCAGCACCTTCATGTTCGCTCAAGGCGGCAGCCCAATCATCCCCGGCTCCCTCTGTTTCGGCTTTTGTGTCGGCGGCGTCCAACGGGTCGTCAGCCATGGTGTTTCTCCTTTTTCAGGTGATCTTCTCTAGCATAGGCACAGGCACAGGCGCTGTCCGGCATTCGTCGAAAAAAGCGCGTGCTGCTTATTCCCTGTTCGGGTCAAGAACCTTTTTCTTGATGAGCAGCGCATTGTTGCCGCGATGCACGCCTGGGGTTCCCATGTATTTTCTTTCTCCGGCGACAAAGGCCGGAAGGAGGTCGTCGGTACGGCGTTCCAGTTGGATGATGTCGCCGACCACCAATTCCATGACATCGCCTGCGGAAATGGTGGCGTTGCCCAGTTGCACGACAAAGTCCACCGGGATGTTCTTGATGTTTTCCGAGAGGACGCGCTTGATGCTGATATCCTCGTCACTCTGCTCTCGCTGGAAGGTGGTAAGGAGCTTGCCCTTGACCGATTCCAGGTTGCTCATGGGGATGCAGACCGTGATGCTGCCCACGGCCCGGTCCATGTCCACATCGTAGCGGCTGATGATCACCACGTCTTCGGGCTGGCAGATCTTGGCGAACTGTGGGTTGATCTCGCTTCTGATGTACTGAACCTTTAGGGGCTGGAGGGAGTACCAGGCCTTTTCCAGGTCGCTGAGCAGGAGATTGACCACCCGCCGGATGAGCCGCTGTTCGATGGCCGTGAAATCGCGGCCCTCAATGCGGATGTTCCTGGTGCCGGTGCCGCCCAGGAAGTTTTCCACCAGGGTAAAGACCAATTTGGGCTCAAGGACGATCAGGGCGCTGCCGCGAAAGGGCGCCATGCGGAAGATCTGTAGGCTGCTCGGCACAGGCAGGGTGCGGACAAAGGCCCCAAAACGCTCAAGCTCCAGGGGGGCGGAGGTCAGGTCGATGATCCGGCGCAGGGTGGTGGAGAGCGAGGTGCGGACCGCACGCATGAAGGCATCGGAGATCGCCTCCATGGCCGGCATCTTGACCTGGACAATCCTTTCCTGCCGGGTAAAATCATAGGCCTGATAGCCAAGGGCATCAGCGTCAATGGGTTCTTCGGGCTCTTCGATCTCGCCGCCGGAAATACCCTTGAGTAGCGCGTCAACCTCGTCCTGGCTGAGAATCTGTTCCATGGCGTTTTGCTAGGTGTCGTGGGCTGTGGTTTGCGTTAACGTGTAGGAGCCATGGGCTACTGCACGACAAATTCCGTAAAATAAATATTCTTGATATGATCGGGTCGCATGATCTCGTTGAAGCGCTCCAGCAATTCATCGCGCACCCGAATCTTGCCCTCCGGGGTCATGATCTCTTCAAAGCCAAGGCTGGTGAGCATCATAATCACCATGTCGCGCAACTTGGGCGAGACCTTGGTGGCTTTGTCCACGGCCTCCTTGCTTTCAAGCTCCAGTTCGATCTTGACCTTGAGGTAGCGTTTGCCCTTGGGATCTGCCAGATTGACGACAAAGGGTTCCATGACCAGCATTTCCCCGATCACCGGGGGGGCGCCTTTTTTTGTCTCCTGGCTGGCAACCTCTTCAACCGCCGGCTTGTGGGCCAGGAGCTTGGTGTAGGCGAAAAACCCTCCGCCGCCGAGGACGAGAATGCCTACGCCAAGGATGATGAAGAAACCCATCTTGGATTTCTTGTTGGGAACCTGCTCTGTTGCCGGTGGGTCTTTTTCCGCAGCCATGGTTGAGTCTCCTCGAGGAAAAAGGAAGGTCGGAAAAGTCCGGAGCCCTCTCTTGGTTTTGATTGTAAAGCAAGCATTGTGCCGCGAGGCTTTTACTGTGTATAACAGTATATGTAAATTATCGGTAATTCAATGTATTTCTGGAAAATAGCTGGCAAGGGCGGAGTTTTTTTGGGGCTGATGTCGGGGAATCTTTCGTCATAATTTTGACCGCAATAGGGCCAAGCGTCAAAAAAGCATCGGGGATCGGCAAAAATGCATGTTGGCTACGGGGTACTGCGGCCTGGCCGCAAAAGACACGGCTGTTGCGGCAAAGGCTTGTGATAACCAGGAAGCCTGGCAGGAGGGGGCATGGAACTCAACGCATGTGAGGTTGGCCTGGTGGCCTGTGGTCAGTATGACCGTCGGTTGCTGAAAGGGCGGGTGGAGGCGCTGTGCAGCGCCATGGGCTTTCGGGTTTCTGCCGGCAGCCGGGTGTTGCTCAAGCCAAATTTGGTTACCGCGGTGCGGAACAAGGGCTTGGCCTGCACCCATCCTGAGGTTGTCGCTGCGGCGGCGGAGTGGTTTCTCGACCAGGGGGCCAAGGTGCGGGTTGGCGATTCCCCGGCCTTTGGCACGGCCCTGGGCGTCATGAAGGCCTGCGGGATCAGCGCGGCTCTTAAGGGCCTGCCGGTGACCATGATCAATTTCGAGGAGCCGCAGGCGGTCCGCCTTGCCTCCGGGCTGTCCGTCGGGGTGGCGCGGGCGGTGGGCGAGTGCGATCTGCTGGTCAATCTGCCCAAGATCAAGGCCCATGGTCAGCTGTATCTGAGCCTGGCGGTGAAGAACTATTTCGGGGCGGTGGTCGGGTTTCGCAAGTCCTGGCTCCATGCCCGGCATGGCGACATCGACAACCGGTTCGAGGCCATGCTGGTCGATCTTCTCGCCGTGCTGCCTGCCGGGATTACCCTGGCCGATGGGGTGATGGCCATGCATGTGGACGGTCCGGTGGGGGGCAAGCCATTTCCCCTGCACCTGTTGGCTGGAGGACTCAATCCCGTGGCCCTGGACACGGCCTTGATGGCCGTGCTCGACCTTCCCCCGGCGGCAAGCCCTGTCTGGCGCGAATGCCAGCGGCGTAATCTTGCCGGGAGCAAGCTTGTTGAGCTGTCTTTTCCGCTTGCCAGGCCGGCGGAGGTTGCGGTGCAAGGATTTCAGGCCCCGTCTCGTCTGAAATCGGTGAGTTTTAATCCTTGGCGGCTTTTGCGGGGCGCCGTGAAAAGGGCCATGGCCAGGTAGGGCGCGGAGCACCGGACACCGATAGCGCGGGAAAGTCTTCTTTACATTCCTGCTTGAAAATTTTATCGTGGCCAGCACATTATGATACTCATAAACCTTCTACAGGGACAGTATAGAGAGGAGTAAAGGTTATGTACAATTTACGGGGAAAAGTGGGCTTGGTAACCGGAAGTTCGCGTGGGATCGGCAAGGCAATCGCTTTGCGGCTTGCGGAAAACGGGGTTGATCTGGTCGTGAACTACGTGCGCCACCGGCAGGATGCGGAGGCTACGGCCCGGCTCATCGAGGAAAAAGGGGCGCGCTGCCTGGTGGTCAAGGCCAACGTGGCCAACGACGAGGATCTTAAGGCCATGTTCGCCCTGATCAAAAGCGAGTTCGGTCATCTTGATTTTCTTATCAGCAATGCCGCCTCCGGGGTCTTGAAACCGGCGCTGGAACTGAGCAGCCGCCACTGGAACTGGGCCATGGAGATCAATGCCCGGGCCCTGCTTTCTCTCACCCAACAGGCTGTGCCGCTCATGAGCAAGGGGGCCAGGATCATGGCGGTTTCCAGCATGGGGGCGGTGCGGGCCGTGGAGAATTACACGGCCGTGGGCGCTTCCAAGGCGGCGCTTGAATCGTTGGTCCGCCATCTCGCGGTGGAGCTGGGGCCCATGGGGATCAATGTCAACACCATCAGCGCCGGCGCCGTGGATACCGAGGCCTTGAAAAAATTCCCCAACCGGGAACAGATCCTCGATGGCGCCCTGCAACGCACACCCCTGGGGCGGCTTACCACCCCCGAGGATGTGGCAAATGTCGCCCTGTTTTTATGCAGTGAGCTGGCCGCCATGATCCAGGGGCAGACCATCGTCGTGGACGGTGGTTATTCCATCCGGGCCTGAGCCCAATTTATGGAAGCATTTCGGACACAGGAGCGACTGATCCTGGCCTCGGGTTCGCCCAGGCGGCGCGATTTTTTTGCCGAATTGGGCTTGGTTTTTGAGGTGCGGGTGACGGACATCGACGAGACCCCCCAGCCCGGTGAGCGGCCCGTTGATTTTGTCGCGCGCCTGGCCCAGGAAAAGGCCCAGGCCGTGGATATTCCTGAGGCCTGGGTTTTGGCCGCCGATACCGCAGTGGTGGTGGACGGGGAAATCCTCGGCAAACCAGGCGATGAAGAGGCGGCCTGCGCCATGCTCATGCGGCTTTCCGGCCGCTGGCATGAGGTGTGGACCGGATTCTCCCTCTGCCGGCAGGCAACCGGGGAGTTGTGCACGAAAGCTGTCTGCACCAAGGTCCGCTTTCTGCCGCTCACTCCGGAGTTGTGCCGGGCCTACGTGCGTACCGGAGAACCCCTGGACAAGGCTGGAGCGTACGGGATTCAAGGCAAGGGCTGTTTTTTGGTCCCGGAAATCAGCGGTTCCTATACCAATGTGGTGGGCTTGCCCATGGCCGAGGTCCTGGAGGCATTACTGCACCATAAGGTAATTGCGCTGATGGATGGTTTGTGAGAAGATCATCACAGCCATGGACACCTCGGAACCGAATATCTTCGTTGCCCGCCAGCCTATCTTCAAGAGGAACAAAGAGGTGTTCGCCTACGAGCTGCTCTTCCGTTCCGGCCTGACCAATTACTTCGATCCCTTGCAGGATGGGGAAGAGGCCACCTCCAAGGTCATCACCAACAGCTTTCTCCTCATCGGCATTGCCACCATCACCGAAGGCAAAAAGGCCTTTATCAATTTCAGCGAAGAGATGCTGCTCCAGGGCTATCCCTCCCTTTTTCCCAAGGAGATCGCCGTGGTTGAGGTGTTGGAGACGGTGGGCACCACGCCCGAGGTCGTAGAGGCCTGCGAGAAGCTGGTCGGGGCAGGGTATGTCTTGGCTCTGGATGATTTCCTCTACGAAGACCGTTTTTTGCCGCTCATCAACTTGGCCAAAATCATCAAGTTTGATATCCGCCAGATGAGTTTTTCCGAGCTTGAGCGGCAGGCCAAGATTGTCAGCCGCCACAACGTGAAGCTACTGGCGGAGAAAATCGAAACCTTTGAAGAGTTTGAGGCCACCAAGAAGTTGGGCTTTGATCTGTTCCAGGGGTATTTTTTCAGCCGTCCCCATATCATGGAGGGGCGGGATATCCCCGGCTCCAAGCTCCATTACCTACAGGTGCTGAAGGTAATCCAGGACGAGGATTACGATTTCGCCGAGCTTGCCAAGTTTGTCAGCCGGGATGTCTCCCTGGCCTACAAATTACTCAAGTATGCGAATTCCGCCTATTTTGCCAGGCGGCAGAAGGTGGAGAGCATTGAGATGGCCGTGGCCATGCTGGGGCAACTTACCTTAAGAAAATGGCTGTCGCTGATGATGCTTTCCTACCTCGCCGATGACAAACCGTCCGAACTGCTAAGTTTGGCGGCTTTTCGGGGGAGTTTCTGCGAGTTGATCGCCGACCAGCTTTTGGGTCGGCGCAAGGAGGCGGGGAAGTTTCATACGGTGGGGATGTTCTCGCTACTGCCTGCCATGCTTGACAAGGCCATGGCGGATATCCTGCCGGAACTGGCCTTGCCCGAGGCGATCCAGGAGGCGCTGCTCTCCGAGGTCGCAACCCCCCTTTCCCGCACCCTCAGACTGGTCATGGCCTACGAACGCGGGGACTGGGAAAAGACCACCCGCCTGGCGGAAAAACTCAAAGTCAATCATGACTCCCTGCCCTTGCTCTACGAGCAGGCCATTGAAATCGCCCAGGTTCAGCTTACGGATTGATGTTATGTGTGCAGAATGGTCTTGGGTCTGCAAGGGGAAATGGAAAAGAAAAATAGGGGGTATGGAAGTATCGCCGGGAGTCCAAGTCTTAGGGATGGTTGGTCAACAAATCAACAACATCCCCCTTGCTCTCTGAAACGCATGAAATCATGGGCGTCCCCTAAATTCCCCTAATTGAGTAACCCTTCTCTGGAATAAAGAAAATGCTTGTTAGCATCCTGATATCATTAGGTATGACGTTCAGATCAATTGTGTTGTTAGCTGTTTTTCTTGCCATCTTCATTGGAGGAAGTCTGACTGCACTCTTTAGTAGTGGTGATGAGACAAATGTATGGATTTTTCTTCTAACACCGTTAACAATACTTTCCTTTATCCTGCTATTTGCGTTAATTTCACCATCTGTCAGGGAAGGACTAAAAAAACATGGCAATGGATATGTGAATGACACAGGAGGAGAAATTCCACCAAAGTTGTTTTTAGCTTTTGCATGTCATGGGACATTTGTCGCAGTGGGAATATTGCTTGTTTGCCTTCTTCTGGCGCTTCGATTAGACAAGTACATATTTGAAATATTCGCAAGTTATGTATTTTTAGGGTGGATCATAATTTATAAGGTCATGTGGCCTTTTTTTAAAAGAAAAATGAGATCATGACAAGCATCAAGCTGGATTGATGGCGTTCATCTTTGAGAAATCGCCGATTCTCAAAAAGAGCCGGGCGATGGCGGTCAGCAGATTCAAGCGGTTGGCGCGCACCCTCTCATCCTCCACCATGACCATGACCTCTTCGAAAAAGGTATCAACCGGCTCCTTCATTTTGAGGATCACGGCCAGAGCCCCTTCGTAATCGCTGGCCTCCAGCAGGGGGACGGCCTCCTCACGAACAGCCAGGTATGTCGCATGGAGCTTTTGCTCGGCGGACTCGGTGAGCAACTCCGCTTGCACCGAGGTTTCGCTGTTGTCCTTGATGATATTGATCACCCGCTTGAAGGACCCGGCCAGAACGGTAAAGGCTTCCTGGCCGCAGATGGCCATCAGGGCGTTGATCCGGTGCCTGCAGTCGAGCGGATCGTCGAAGACAACCGAGGTGACCGCTTCCACCGCTTCGGCCGGGATGCCCTGGCCGGTAAGGTCATTGCTGAAACGGCCCTTGATGAACTCGAGCACGTTGCGGCGGGCCTCGTCCCTTGGCACGGTCAGCTTGTCTCCGTACAGGGAGAGCGCCTCATCCACGAATTCGGCCAGGGAGAGGCCAAAGCCCATGGCGTTGACGATATGCAGCAGCCCCAGCGAGAGGCGGCGCAGGCCAAAGGGGTCGGCGGTGCCGGTGGGGATCTGGCCGATGCCGAAGCAACCGGCGATGGAGTCAAGTCTGTCGGCCATGCCCACCAGTGCCCCAGGGATTGAAACGGGCAGTGTGCCTCCGGCCCTGACCGGCAGATAATGCTCCCGGATGGCCGTGGCCACCTCCGGCGCTTCGCCGCTGAGCAGGGCGTAATCCTGGCCGATTGATCCTTGGAGAGTGGGAAACTCCCCGACCATGTCGGTCAGCAGGTCTGTCTTGGCAAGTTGGGCGGCTCGTTCGGCATGGGCCAGGTGTTCCGGTGCAAGCTTTTTGGCCAGCAGCCCGGTCAGGGTGGTGACGCGCCGGGTCTTGTCGAGCATGGTTCCCAGTTTGTGCTGGAAGATAACGCCCGAGAGGTCTTCGATCCGATCCGCCAGAGCCCGGCGTTGGTCCTCCTTGAAGAAGAAAAAGGCATCTTCAAGGCGCGCCCGGATCACCCGCTGGTGGCCATCGGCGGCAAGCTTTGCATCCTTGGTGCCCGTGTTGTTCACCGCGATGAAATGGGGCATGAGCTTGCCCGCTGCGTCAACCACGGCAAAGTATTTCTGGTGCTCCCGCATGGAGGTGATCAACACCTCGCGGGGCAGGGCGAGAAAACGCTCTTCAAAGGTGCCGCAGAGGGCAAAGGGTTTTTCCACCAGGTTACATACCGTGTCCGCCAGCTCGTCATCCGGGAGAATCGTTCCGCCCACCTGTTGGGCCGCCTTGGTGATTTCGGCAAGCACTGCGGCGCGGCGTTCCGTGGGCTCCACCATGACCTGGGCCGTGCGCAGGGTTTCGACATAGTCGCTAAAACAGGAGGCTGGGAAAGAATCCTTGGCCATGAATCGGTGGCCGCGGGTGGTGTTGGTGCTGGTAATGGTGTCCAGGGAGAAGGACACGGTCTTGCCGCCATAGACGGCGAGCAGCCACTGGATCGGGCGGGCAAAGCTGGTGCGGCCTGCTCCCCAGCGCATGGATTTGGGGAAATTGAGGCTGGTGATTACCTCGGGCAGCAGCTCGGCAAGGAGTTCCGAGGTTTGGCGGCCGATTTGTTCGACGCGCACCATGAGATATTCGCCCTTCGGCGTTGCCATGATTTGCAGGGCCTCAACCTCGACCCCGTTTTTTTTGGCAAAGCCGATGGCTGCCTGGGTGGGCTGGTCATTTTGGTCAAAGGCCGCCTTTTTTGGGGGGCCGAGTATTTCCTCTTCCCGATCCGGTTGGCGTTCGGCCAGACCGCTGATCGACACGGCAAGGCGCCTTGGGGTGGCTGCGGTGCGCAGGCCGGAATAGGGCAGGGCCAGAGCGGTGAGCCGGTCGCCGAGGATTTTTTCCAGTTGGGCCAGGGCCGGCGTGATATAGCCGGCCGGGATTTCTTCGGTGCCGATTTCAAAGAGGAGTTCGTGGTGCATGGTTGTTTCTCGCGATATTTTTTTAACAGTGGGATTGGCGAAGGTGTTTAGGAGCCGTTACAAAACAACGACTGCGTTTAGAGTTGTTTTATTACGACTCTTTATGCTGTTTTGGCAACCCAAATGATAAACTTTTTTTGCGGCAACGGCTCAGGACGCGGTCATGGGGTTGGTGTCCTGCCATTCCAGAGAGGCAAAGGTGTTGTAGCCCTGCGAAAGATTTTCCACCAAGACGGAAAACCAGGCGATGGCCGGTTGGTTTTCCAGCTTACGGCCAAGGGCCGTGGTGATGCTTTCCACGGAAAGGGTGTATTCCGTGCAGGCCTCTGTAGTGGGCCAGCAGAGATCGTGGGAAGTCACCTCTTCCACCAGTTGGATGATATCCTCGATCCAGATAAAATTCTTGAACCGCAGGCGGATTGTGGCTCTGCCCCAATGGCCCAGAGAGCGGGGCAAGCCCTGGCCGATCTGGGACGGGAGCGGTGGGGAAATGGGCACCTGGATTTCCAGGGTGAGGTCATCGGTTTTGTCCAAAGAGCCATGCATGGTGCAGCGGTATTCATTCATGCCCACCGATTGCGCCTGCGGGGAGGTTTTCTTTAAAAAATAGGGGAAGGTGATTTCCATGTGGGCCGCTTCCGCCTGAAGTTTGATCTTCATCTCCTCAAGAATGCGATGAAAGCTTTCTAGGTTTATCTCGCCGTGGAAGCGGTTGAGGATTTCCACGAACCGGCTCATGTGGGTGCCCTTGAACTGGTGGGGCAGATTGACGTACATGTTGACCGTGGCCACGGTCTTCTGGGTCTTTCTGGCCTTGTCCTTGACCGTGATCGGGTAGGAGATGTTCTTTACGCCGACCTTTTTGATGTTGATCTGGCGGTAATCACGCTGGCCTTGGATATCTTTCATGTCGCTCATTGGTAAACGCTCACCAGCACCGAATCTGCTTCGCAGTCTCGTTCCACTCGCTTAGCTGTCATCGGTCTGCTCATGTGCAACAGCACACTTCGCGGACCTCTTCCGCGCATCTCCGGCAGCAGCAAAGCGGCGCTGGTGAGCGTTTACAATTTGGGTGGAAGTCGTCTTTGTTTAGCTCTTGGGGAACAGCTATGCTCGTTGGCCAGGAGGGCGGGGGGCTTATTTTTCCTCGGCAACCCCGGCTCTCAAGCAAGGTGTTTTTTCACTGCGGCCTTGAGCTCGTCCATGTTGGATGATTTGACGATGTACTCATCGGAAGCCCAGGTGGCCAGATCCTGTTTGAACTCCTGGTAGGCGGAGCTCAGGATGACCGGCAGGGAGGGATTTATTTCCTTGATCTGGCGCAGGGCATCAATGCCGTTGATGCCTGGCATGTTGATGTCGAGGATAACGAGATCCGGCATAATAACCTTCAACTGGGCCAAGGCTTCTTCGCCGGAGAGAGCCGAATGTACCTCGTATCCCTCGTCTTCCAGCTCTTCGCGGTACAGGAGATGGATGCTGTCTTCGTCATCAACAAGCAGTATTTTTTTCATTTTGATCCCCTCCCTGCTGTCTTGCAAGGGCTGTGAGGGTTGCGGTCCCTAAGCCTTCGCTCAAATCGCCGCTTCTTTTAAAAATTGCGCCGCTTCTTCCGGTGGGATGGGGTTGATGTAAAAACCCGATCCCCATTCAAACCCGGCAATCATCGTCAGCTTGGGCATGATCTCGAAATGCCAGTGGTAATGTTCAAGGGGCTGCGAGCGCAACGGCGCCCCATGCAGCACAAAATTGTACGGAACATTGGGGATGCAGGCATTCAAGCGGCGCATGCATTCGGAAAAGATCGCGGTGAGCGCCTTGAAATGGTCGTCATCCATGGCGAGATAGGAGGAGGCATGGCGCTTGGGCAGGATCCACATCTCAAAAGGCGAACGGGGAGCATAGGGGACAATGGCGACGAACAGGTCGTTTTGGGCCACCACCCGCTGGTCCTGGTTCATTTCCTGTCGGATAATGTCGCAGAAAATGCAACGTTCCTTGTATTTGTAATAAGAAAGACTCCCTTCGATCTCGGAGCTGATCATGCGCGGGAGAATGGGCAGGGCAATGAGCTGGGAGTGGGAGTGTTCCAGCGAAGCTCCGGCCGCGGCGCCGAAATTTTTAAAAACCATGACGTAGCGGAAGCGGGGGTCCTGGGCCAGGTCCAGCAGGCGATCTCGGTAAGCCAGGAACACTTTGATCATGCGTTCCGGCGGCAGGCTGGTGAAGGTTTCGTTGTGGTCCGGGGTTTCGATGATGACCTCATGGGCGCCGATCCCATTCATTCGGTCGTAGAGGCCGTCGCCCTCTTTGTTGAGATTGCCTTCGATGACGAGAGCGGGGTACTTGTTGGGCACGACCCGCAGATCCCAGCCAGGCCTGTTGGCCTGATGCCCAGCGTCACTGCTGTAGCTCAAAACTTCCGGAGGCGTTGTGTTCTCGTTGCCAGGGCACAAGGGACAGAATCCACCCCTGCTCTCGTTTTTTTCGACAATGAAATCAGTGGGCCGTTTTCCCCGTTCGGTGGAGATGATGATCCAGCGGCCAATGATCGGGTCTTTGCGGAGTTCAGGCATCTTTTATAAGCCTTTTTGCGCCCTTTCCTGGTTTTCCTGGAGGGTCTTGCATTCGATGCATTGGGTAGTCACCGGCCGTGCCTCAAGGCGTTTGGCCGAGATCTCGTCGCCGCATTCATCGCAAATGCCATAGGTGCCTTCATCGATGCGTTCGATGGCCTCCCTTATCTTGGCAATCAGTTTGCGTTCGCGGTCACGGATGCGGAGCTCGAAACTCCGATCGGATTCGGCGCTGGCCCGGTCGGTGGGATCGGGATAATTTTCCGTGCTGTCGGTCATCTCGTGGATGGTTTTTTCAGCCTCCTGCAAAAGATCCTTGCTCATGGTCTCCAGCTTCTGGCGAAAATACTCAAGTTGTTCTCTGTTCACGGTCTTACTCCCTTGGTATATCTGGGGCTAGCATTATTCCTTCCGTTGAAAGTTTCCGCTTTTGCCCCCGATTTTCCTTTCCAGTCTGATGTTATTAATGATCATGCCTTTGTCCACAGCCTTACACATATCATAAATGGTCAAAGCGGCAACCGAGACGGCGGTGAGCGCTTCCATCTCGACCCCGGTTCTGCCGGTTATTCCCACGGTAGCGGTAATTTCTATGGTGTGTGTTGCTTCTTTCAGATCAAAGTCAACGGTCACCTTGTTGATGGCCAGCGGGTGGGCCAGAGGAATCAGGGCGTCGACCTTTTTTGCGGCCATGATTCCTGCGAGCCGGGCGACCCCGAGCACGTCGCCCTTGGCAATATTTCCTTCCCGCACCAGCTGAAACGCCTGGGCCGAGAGGGAAATGGCGCCGGAAGCCGTTGCTTCGCGCACAGTTTCGTTTTTGCCGCCCACATCCACCATCCGGGCATTCCCAGCTTCATCAAAATGGGTAAGGGGGTTTGCCGTAACAGTATGATCGCTCATTGTCGCTGTCCCGAGAGGAAGAATCAAGCTTTTTCGTCGGCGAATTTGTGAAGGATTTTCTTGAAAAATCCTTCGTCTTCCTGGGCGGCTCCCCGTTCTTTTTGCAACGTGTCAAATTCCGTGAGGAGTTCTTTTTCCCGCGCGGACAATTTTTTGGGGATGATGACCTTGATCTCAACGATCATGTTTCCGGGGCTCCCGCCCCTGAGGGAGGGAACGCCTTCGCCTTTGAGGGTGAAGATCTGCTCGGGCTGGGTGCCTGCCGGTATTATCAGCTGCGTGGCGCCGTTGATGGTCGGGACCTCCACGGTGGCGCCCAGCGCGGCCTGCGCCATGGTCAGGGGGAAGAGGCAGTGGATCTGGCTGCCCTCACGCAGGAAAAACTCATGGGGCTCCACATGCATGATCACATACAGATCGCCCGGCTGGCCTCCCTTGCGGCCGCCCTCGCCTTCGCCCCGTAGGCGCATGCGGGCGCCGGTGTCGATCCCGGCAGGGATCTTGAGGGAAACTTTTTTTGTTTTTTTGACAAGTCCTTCGCCCTGGCAATCATTGCATGGGTCGGTAATGATCGTGCCTTCACCGTGGCATTTCGGACAGGCGGTCTGCACCCGGAAAAAGCCCTGGGCATGCACCACCTGACCATGGCCCTTGCAAGTGGCGCAGGTGGTCGGCTTGTGACCGGGGCGCAGGCCTGTGCCGTCGCAGGTCCAGCAGGTTTCCCGCTTGGTGATCTCGATCTCTTTCTCCGCGCCGTGCATCGCATCCATGAAGCTGATGCCCAAGTCATAGCGCAGGTCGTTCCCTTGGATGGGGCCCTGCCGCCTTTGCGCGGAGCGGCCTCCGAACATGTCGCCGAAGATATCGCCAAAGCTTGAGAAGATATCCTCGAAATTGCCTGGTCCGCTGTAGCCGCTGTCTTTCAGGCCGGCGACCCCGTAGCGGTCGTAAATCTTCCGCTTTTCCAGGTCGCCGAGAACTTCGTAGGCCTCGGCGGCTGATTTGAATTTGTCTTCAGCCGCCTTGTTGTCCGGATTTTTGTCCGGATGGTATTTCATGGCCTGCTTGCGGTACGCTTTTTTTATGTCCTCGGCAGTAGCATCCGAGGAGACTCCGAGGGTTTTGTAGAAATCTGTTTCCATCAGTTATAGGGAGGCCTGTTCGGTCTGCTCATCACCTTTCTGTGCAGTCGGGGTAGGAGTGTCTTCTTTGCTGACGGTGAAATTCTTGATGGTGGCAAAACTGACCTGTCCGGAGGCAATCTCGCGCAGAGTGGCGACAATTTCCTTGTTTTTGCATTTTACCAGAAAAGGTGCGTTCTTGCGGTGTTGTTTAACCCTTTCAACGGCAAGATGGACAAGGGAAAAACGATTTTCATTGCCTATCTGGCTCAGGCAGTCTTCGACGGTGATACGTGCCATAATACAACTCCTCCTGTGGGAAATCTCCCGTTGGGTATCGCGGTAGTATAAACTTCGAAACTATAATCCATCCCGGTTTTTTGGCAATCATTTTTTCTGCCGGCCACCGTTCCGCCAAGAAATTGGCAGGATTATGGCGGGCTTTTCCCTGGTGGATATGCACACCCTTTGCAGGTTGTGCGGAAAAGCGCAGGGGAGAATATTGGTGTGGTGGCATGGAAAATGCTTATAATCAAGGCGAGATTGAAAAAAAGGTGGGCGGGACAGTTGGGCCAGAAAAAAATTCCTCGTTGGGATGCCGATTCCCGCTGTGCCATGGGGAGAAACAGGAAAAAAATTCCCATACCGGGTTGCATGCAAGGCTGTCATTTTATTGACTTGGTGGCGTTGTTGTGTGGTGCAAGACCACAGAGGGAGAGAGTATGCAGAAAATCATGGCAGGATTGTTGCTCATCAGTTGCTGTGGCTGTTCTGGGGGAATGCACAGTAATCTGGTTGAGGTTGACATGCGGCTTGCTTCGCCGATGTTTGGTGAGGGGCAGCGGGTGCCCGTGGTCTACCCTGGCAGAAACGGGGTTTCGGATGATCCCATGGTTCAGGCCTTTGGCCCTTCCTGGCGAAGTATGGAAAAGGATTATTCTGCCTACAATTTTAATCCCTGACCGGGGGAGACGGAAATGATGATCAGACAATTGCTCGCGGTTTTGCTGGCCTTGGGATGTGTGGCAAGTCCCGTGCTGGCCGATGACGGTCAACTTCCTGACGCGACAGCAAATGGGGGGCTGTTTCAGGAGCGGCAGCGGCCTACACCGGCCTATCGCCCGTATTTCTACAATTATCCCCATGCGATTCCTGCGGACTATGTGTTCCGCACCGCACGGGTTTTCTCGCCGCAGAATATGTCCTCATCATTTTTGCCGGGGTTTGGTTCCGGGCAGACAGCAGGTTCCGCCGGAAGTGCCGGACAGGGCGCTGTCCTACAGGCTAAGATCAATCAACTGGGCAAGGCGCTCATTGCCAATGCCAGTGAGGTGGTGGCCGATGAATATGTGGTGGCGGTGAGCACCTTTGTCAGCCTTGATAATCTGTATGCGACTTCTTCCCTTGGCCGTTTTTTGGGCGAGCAGTTGCTCTCCACTCTGCAACAGGCCGGGCTGGAGGTGATTGAGGTGCGGAAAACTCCGGGCATGATGGTGAGCCCGTACCACGGCGAGTACGCGTTATCCCGGAGCATGGATGAGATCAGTCTTGTGCAGGAAGCCCAAGCTGTGGTGGTGGGAACCTATGCCGTGGCCGGGCAGGAGATCTTTGTCAACGTCCGACTGTTGCGCAACGCGGATAACAGGGTTCTTTCCTCCGCCAGTATGGTTTTGCCCATTGACGGGATGACCGCCAACCTACTGGCCAATGAAAGCATGCCCGCTTCCACTCGCACCGCGCAGGTCGGAATCCGGCAGTTTCCAGAAAAAGATCAGGTCGTGCCCCCGCCTCCGGTAAAAAAACCGACGAAGAAGACTGCCGCGAAGCGCCCCGTAAAGCGTCCCGTAAAGAAGGATTGCCCATGAAAAAGATAAGGAAGATGGTTAATGGATTCGGGGTGTCGCTGTTTCTCGGCTGCACCCTGCTCATGGCTGGGTGTGTGCCTCCGGCGACTACCGGCGGCACCGCCTCGGTGGTCACCCCGGACTTTTTCGGGGTGGGGGAGGAATTGGCCCTACAGTTGACTTCCGGCATGCGCGGCGCAGGGGGCGGCCAGCGGTTGATCCTGACCACGGTGGTTGATCTCGACAACCTCTATACCACCACCCGTTTTGGCCGGACCCTGACCGAGGCTCTGTCCACCAGTCTGTTTCGCCACGGTTTTGGCGTGGTGGAGATCCGTAAGTCCGCTGAACTGCTTATCCGGGACAACCGGGGCGAGCTGATGCTCACCCGTGACGCCAAGCTTTTGGCCAAGCAGCAACAGGCCGCAGCCATCCTCACCGGCACCTATTCGCTGACCCCGACCACGGTAATCCTCAACCTCCGGCTGCTCGATGCCGGTTCCCAGCAGGTGCTTTCCGTGGCAGGGCTTGAGTTGCAACGGAGTCGCAACATCAATTATCTTCTCGCGGCAGGAGACGGCGGCGCCCTTGGCGATGCGCTGCTTTCCGCCAAAGAGCGCTGAGGAGGCCATAACTGTCCAGCAGCACCACATCTGCTTCGTCATCGACCTGGCTCATGTGCAATAGCACACTTCGCAGGCCTCTTCCTTGCACATGTGGCACTGCTGAACAGTTATTTCCCGTGGTTTTCGTTTAGTTCCGGCATCAAGCGGGATAGTTATTTAGGAGGGCGTATGCGAAAAATTATTGTGGGTGCGTTTCTTGGACTGCTTCTTATCGGGTGCGCCCCGGCCCAAAAAAACTGGGCCAACCAGCCGGTGGAGGTCAAGAAAAACTCGCCGGTGGTCTTTATCTACCCGGATGCGAATACCTATCAGGAGGCCACCGTGGGGGTGCTGCCCTTTCAGATGCCCGGCAATATGACGCAGGCACAGGGAGAGGGAGTGGCCATGCTCTTCAAGGATGTGCTTTTGGGCAAGCAGGCTTTCCCAAAGGTGCTTCGCCTTGAGGAGTCGTACCGGGATATTCCGGAAGCCCTGGCCATTGGCAGGAAGGCAAAGGTTGATCTGGTTCTGGCAGGCAAGGTAACTTATGCCCTGGAGGGCAGTCAGTTTGGGGGAGGCCGGGTTGAAGTGTCCACCCGCCTGCTCAATGTGCATACCGGCAATACCGTTTGGTACATCGAGCAGTCCATGGATCAGGCCATGGCCTATCCGCAGAGCAGCACTTTTTCTCGGTTTGTCGCCGCCTTCAACCCCTCGGAGATCAAGCCCTCGCAGGCTGGGCCGGTGGTGCCCAACATGCTGGCGCAGGTGGCCTTTGACATGAGCGAGGTCATGGCCGGAGCCAGATCGGTGAGTCGCTGACAGATGCTGTTGTGTTGGGGCAAAGGGCACAACCATTTGCCGCCGGTTTACGCTTTCCAGTCGAGCACTGCCGTTATGGGGTAATGATCCGATGGGAAGAGGCTGCCTTGGCGGGAACGGTCGATCTGCGCATCAAGGACCTGGAAATGGTCGGAGACCAGAATCCAGTCAATGGCTTCCATTTCCTCCTGTAGCCCATAGGCATGATAGGTGGCCTCATCTTCCTCGTTTGGCTGGATTCGCCGTAAGGCGTCGATCAGCGTTCCATCGCCGGTCAGAAGGCGGTATGCGTTTGAATCCTTGTCGGCATTGAAATCGCCGGTCACGATGAGCGCGGTATCTCGGCGGATCTGATCGAGCCATTGGCGCAGGACCCGGGCATCCCCCTCGATGGCCGTCGGTTCGTAGTCGAAATGGGTGTTGACGTAGGTAAGCACCGACCCTGTCAACCGGCAGGAGAGTCTGGCCCAGCTCACCGTTCGTGGATAGTTGCTTCCCCAACTCATGCTGCCGGGAATCTCCGGCGTTTCACTCAGCCAGAAGCAGCCCGTACCGAGAAGCCGGAAGGCCGAGCGGAGAAAGAGCAGGGGCGCCATCTCCAACGCCGTACCTCCGGGACCTCCCCGATGGACGCCGAAGAAATGATAGTCTGGCAGGTTGGTGCGGACAAACTCGGCCTGCTCGGTGTCCAGGCACTCCTGGAGGCCCATCAAGTCGGGCCCGAAGGCGTCAATCCTTTCGAGGGCAAAGGATTTGCGGCGGTTCCAGTGGTTCTCGCCGTCGTCGGCCAGGCCAACACGGATGTTGAAGCTCATCACCTTGATCATGGCCGGGCCCTCCTGCGGTCAGGCTTCTTAATTCTTGGCCCGTTCCAGGGTCCCTCGTATGCCAGCGAGCTGCTCCGGCCGGCCCATGTTGGGGAAGAACCCCTGATCCACGCAGTCCCGATAGCACCATTCCGGAGTAGTCTCGGTCCGGTAAGTCCAGAAGAACCAGCCGGCGTATTTCTCGAAGGTCAGCACTTGGGCCGAGGCGTAGCCGCGATAGGCCGCCGACATCTGAAAGAGATCCATTTCCTCCAGGGCATGATTGAACGGCCCCTCCGCCCAGAGGGAGACCATCTTCAGATCGAGCCCCAGGCTCCATTCCCCGCAATACACCTGATAGCCCGACTCCCGGATGATCTCGTCCGCTTCGTCGCGCCAGTCCACGGCGGACTTACGGATGTGGCCGAAGATGTCCAGACTGGTGTCGTAATCCATAAAGCACTGATAGCGGTGGATATCGAGGGCCACGTTGCGGAACTCCGGCTCCTGGAGAAACCCTGCAAACTCCCGGAAGCTGCGGAAGCCGTCGTGGAACACCACCGTCACCCGCTCGGGCGGGCAGTGGCGGCGGATGCGCTGATAGGCATCGAGGTTGAAGCGCTTCAACAGATCGGTGGGGATATCCCAGCGCGGTTCATTGAGCGTCTCGATGCCGTGCAGCGCCGGATGATCGGCGTACCGCTCGGCCAACCGTTCCAGTAGAGCCAGGGAATGTTCGATGTACTCCTCGCTGGTATGCCACTCGCAAACGTCGAGGATGCCGCCGTTGTCGAAGCCGTTCTGGCATCCCGGCGCAGCATGGAGGTCGAGAACCACCCGCAGGTCGAACTCCCCGGCCCACTCAAAGACCTTGTCGACGATGGCAAGCCCCCCTTCCACGAAGGGATAGCGCGCCTCTTGATAGCTGCGGTGGTAGGGATAGTCCTTGCCGAAGAGCCAGTGGCCGACCGGCAGGCGCACGGCATTGATGCCGGCACGTTTCAGCCAGGCGAAGTCGTCGCGGGTGATGAAGGTGTTCCAGTGCTGGTGCAGGCGCCGGGTAGCCTCGGCCTCGCCCAGCTCGACGCAGTATGAGGTCTCGTCGGTGGCTTGCAGCCCTTCGAACAGACTCGGCGTAATCCATTTTTCCAACACCAGCCAGCCGCCGAGATTGACGCCGCGTAGTTTGCTGCCGCCTTCGTGAACCGTTTTGGTAGTCATCTCATCTCCCTTAAAGGTTTTACAGGCTCAGACGGCGTGAGTAGAAAGAGGCGCCGGTTGGCAGATGGGAAATTACAAGCAGCGTGGCATCGGGGAGCTGTTCACCGATCAGGCGCAGCATCCGTTCCTCTTCCTGGGAGTCCAGGGAATCGAAGGCCTCCTGTAAGAAAATCCACTGGGGACGGTTGAGCAGCAGGCGCACCATGCCCAAGAGTTGCTGCTCTCCCCGGGCCAGGGTGTTGATCCAATTGTCTTCTTGGTCGAGCTGGTCGATGAGGTTTTCAAGGCCCACCAAACGCAGCGCCTGCTCGAGTTGTTCCTGGCTGAAAACACGGCGGGAGGTTGGGTAGCAGATGGCGTTGCGCAGGGTGCTGGTGGGCAGATACGGCCGAGGCGGCATGAAAAAGAGGCGGCCTTGGCTGGGGAGTTCGATGACGCCGCTGCCCCAGGGTCTTACCCCGGCAATGGCGCGAAACAGCTTTGCCCCGGTGTAGGTGTTGCCGGTGATCAGCACATGTTCGCCCTGGCCGATCTCCATATTGATGTTTTGGGCCAATACCGGGCCGTCGTATTTGGCGATACTGAGGTCGCGGAAGGCCAATACCGGCCGGTTTGAGCTCTTCACCTGGATCCAGTGTTCCGGTTTTGCCAACTCCTCCTCCACATTATCCAACACCTTGAGTAAACTCAGCGTGCGTTCCACCGAGGCGCGCCACTCGGCGATCCCGCCCGCGTTGCCGACCGGCCAGGAGAGGGCGCCAACCATCTGCTGGAATGCCTGGGCGGCTTGCATCATTGTGCCCAGGGTGATTTTTCCCAAGATGTAGCGGGGGGCGTTGATCAGGATTGGAAAAGCCATGTTCAGAGAGGCATAGCCGGTGCTGAATATCTGAATATTTCGCCATGCCGTGGTTTGCGTGTTCCATGTCTTGCGAACCTTGTAGAACAGTTCATGAAAAAGATGCCGCTCATAGCTATCGGCATGGATCAGTGCGATGGCTTGGCTGTTTTCCTGCGCCTCCCGCAGACCGGCGCGGAAGTCCGCCTCCGCCGATTGCCGGGCGTTGGTGGCTCCGGTCAGGGGCAGACTCACCTGCCAGCCAAGCCAGGAGGCCAAGGCCGTATAGATGATCGCGATCCAGACCAGATGCCCATAGATGGGGATTTGCCACACGCCCAGGTCGAGCGTCACCACCCCGGAGTGGGACCAGAGCACCTGCGAGAAGCCGATCAGCAGTAAAATGCAGTAAAACAACGAGTGGCCCAGGGCGACCGCTGACTCGCTGGCGATACGGCAATCCTCGGCAATGCGCCCATCCGGGTTGTCGTGTTCGCCCGGCAGGTGCGAGATCAGATAGTGGCGGCCATCCCGCATCCAGCGGGAGAAGACATGGTCCGTCAGCCAGTCGCGCCAATAGATCTGTAGATTGCGCTTGCAGACCAGATGCGAGCCGGTCACGGCCATGTCGGCGACGAAGATGATCGCCAGCACGCCGATCTGGGTGATAAGGCCGCGCATGGAGTGCTGCTCCAGGGCGTTGAACAATGCCGCGCTCCACTGGGTAATCACCACCGCCAGGATCATTTGCAGTATGGTCAGGAGCGCCAGGAGGAAGGTGACGCCCCGAATCTTCAGTTTTTGCTTCGAGCGCCAAAACAGCTTCGAGAGGCGAAGAAATTCAACGAGAAAATCGAGGGATTTAGGCATCTGGGCTCAGGGGGTAATGGTGAAAGTGACGCCAATCAGCGGCGATGGAACCTTTGGTACGGTCAGCGAAAGCCGCTGGGGGCAGGCTGAAGACGTCGTGCATGTGACTGTCCTAGCGCCTTGTCCCGGCAGGCAGGAATCGTATTTGAAGGTCATAGGGCTATAAAAAAATGTTTTTCCGGCTGGTATCCGGCCATATCAATCCGTCACAGGCCCCCCTTTCAATTCCTACAGAAAGCCTGTGACTCCGTCAACATCTTCTTGCGAGTGATGGAAAAAACATTGCACCCATTGATCAGTGTTGTCCGGTAAGAAAATTGCAATATCAAGCAAACCGTCAAAATCCCCCCTCGCCCCCCTTTTTCAAAGGGGGGCGAGGGGGATTTATTAGTCGATGATACTGCATCTTGTCCGTATACAATATCTTAACCGGACAACGCTGCCCATTGATGGCTTATCCGGAAAAATTGGCAAAGCGCAAGGTCATAATGGAATGCGGCGGACTGATCGTGCGGGCAGCCTCATTGTGGTATTGCAGAGCAAAGGGAATCGCCTGCTCCGTGCGATTCATGACCACGACAGCGATTTTCCCATCCGAATTGAGGAAGGCCGTTGTCTCGAGTTCATCGGTCGTGCTGGCGTACAAGATGCGTTCAGCGCCAGGGCGAATGTAACGAGAGAAATGGCCAAGATAGTAGAACGAACTCTGATACAGGGGCAGGCCTGCCTGGGTATCCACCAGGATGGGCGCGCTGCAATAATTGCCCACATGATTGGGGCCGCCGCGCTCATCCAAGATAAGATTCCAATCCACCCAAGCCACGGTCCAACGGTTCAGGTCATTAATGAGCGAACGCCCATAGCGTTCGCCCACGCCCCATTCGCCTGGGTGCGGGCCGCCTTCCTGACACCCTTCGCTGAAGAGCAGGTGTTTATCCGGAAAGGCTTCGTGCACGGCAGTCAGATTGTCGAAATGATCCCCCACATACCAGTGAAAAGCCGTACCCCATACGTATTGCGCAGCCTGGGGGTCGTCGTACACCACTCTGGCGCGCTCGTAGATGGCATCCCGGTTGTGGTCCCAAATCATCAGGTTGAGATGGCCCAGCCCCTCTTTCCGTAAGGTCGGCCCTAAATAATCACGGACAAAATCGCGCTCTTCTTCGGCGGAGTACAGGCAGGAATCCCAGGATTGGCTGGCTTCCGGTTCATTCTGGACGGTGAGGCCCCAGAAGGGGATGCCTTCCTTTTCATATTCCCGAATGTAGCGGCAATAGTAACGCGCCCAAACATCACGGCATTCCGGGAGCAGCCGGCCGCCGCCATTCATCTGCTTATTCGTCTTCATCCACGCCGGCGGGCTCCAGGGGGAAGCGAACAACTTCAGGCCGCCGCTCAGGCGCAGGGCTTCCTTGAGCATGGGCAGAATAGCGGCGCGGTCACGCGCAAGGGAAAAGTGCTTCAGGCTAAAATCGCCAGCCACTTCATCATGGGCGTAATTCCCCAGGGCAAAATCGCAACTGTTGATATGCGTTCGTCCCATGGTATACCCCAGGCCATTGTGCGGGTCGAAGTATGCCCGCATGACCTCGGCTTGCTTTTCCGGGGGGAGTTTTTGCCAAGTAACGGCAGCCGATTCGGTGAATGCTCCGCCAAAGCCTTCCATCTTCTGGAAGCGCTTGCGCGGGTCGATGGTGATGACGTGTGTTTCCGGTTGTGTTGCTTCAAAAACCACGGGGGGCTGTTCGGTCAGGCGGGCTGGGGTGTCTTTGGCTGTGAGCGAGATGTGGACGATATGGCGGGACATGCATTTCTCCGAAGGAGGTACTCTCACCAGGCAATTTAGGTACAGGCGGCAAGGCGCTCAGGAAGGCTGTGCGCTTGTCGGTCAAATGCGCATGAGATCAGGGCGTTAACCCAGCGGGCCCCGGTTGTTCAGGCAGGCGGCTTCCATCACCTTGAGGCCCATCTGCAAATGTTCCTGGGTGTAGGTGAGAAAGATTTCCTCGGCGCTGTCCTTGCTCTTGATGCCGCCTTTTTTCAGGGGCAGGTCCGAGACCAGCATCATGGCGCCGGTGGGTACATTGAGGGCATAGCCCACCGCGAACAGGGTGGCGATTTCCATGTCAATGGCCAGGATCCGGTGTTTGCGGATGTATTGGATGAACTCGGCGTCAAACTCCCACATCCGGTAATCGGTGGTCATCAGGATGCCGGACTTGGGAATCATCTTCAGTTCGCTGGTGATGACCTGTTCGCAGATGCGGTTGACGTGGATGGATGGCAGGGCCGGGACATCCTTGGGCAGATAATGGGGGCTGGTGCCTTCGTCGCGGATGCTGGCGGTGGGGATGATGATGTCGCCGATCTCCAGCACATCATCGATGCCGCCGCACATGCCGAGCATGAGCACGCACTTGATTTCATCGAGAAAGGAGAGGCAGTGCATGACAATGCCTGCCGAGGGGGAGCCGACCCCGTGGTTGATGATGCTGAGGTCCCGCTTGCGGTCGTGGACCACGCTCCAGTGCCCGCGTTGGACCGGGTTGCCGGTGATGCGGGCGAAATCGTCGATGTAGCGGTGGAAGTTGCAGAGCAGGATGTGGGAGCCGAAGTCCTTGACGCTGGAGCCGGTGTAGCGTTCCAGGGTGTGCCGGGCATAACTGTCGGGCCGCAGCTCTGTGCTCATGCGTATTCCTTCTGGTTATTTCTGGAAGGGGTTGTTGAGGAGCATGGTCTGCTCGCGGCCTGGGCCGACGGAAAGGATGTAGGCCGGGGTCTCGGTGAACTCCTCGATGCGTTTCACATACTCACGGGCCTTGGCCGGCAGATCGTCCACGCTGCGGGCCTGGGTGATCTCTTCGCTCCAACCGGCGAGGTTTTCGTACACCGGCTGCATCTTGGCAAAGGTCTTGATGTTGCCGGGCATGGCGGTCAATTTCTTGCCGTCCGCCTCGTAGCTGGTGGCGAGCTTCAGGGTCGGCTGGCCGCTCAAAACATCGAGCTTGGTAATGGCCAGGCCGTTGATCCCGTTGAGGCGCACCGCCTCGCGGGCAATGACGCCGTCGAGCCAGCCGCAACGGCGTTTGCGGCCGGTGGTGGCGCCGAATTCTCCGCCTTTTTGCTGCAACTCGTCACCCACTCCGTCAAGCAGTTCGGTGGGGAAAGGCCCCTCGCCAACCCTGGTGGTGTAGGCCTTGAGGATGCCGATGACGCAGTCGATGTGGGAGGGGCCGAAGCCGCTGCCGGTGCAGGCGTTGCCAGCGACGGTGTTCGAGGAGGTGACAAAGGGGTAGGTGCCGTGGTCGATGTCCAGCTGGGTGCCCTGGGCGCCTTCAAAAAGGATGTGTTTGCCGGCCTTGCGGCCATCGTCCAAGGCTACGGAAACGTTGTCAATATAAGGGGCAAGCCGTTCTGCGTATTTGAGGTATTCGTCGTATATCGCCTCGGCTTTAAGCGGGTCGGTGTTGAATTTTTTGCTGAACAGGAAATTCTTTTCTTCAAGGTTTTCGCGGATTTTTTCCATGAGCGAGCCTGAATCCAGCAGATCCCCGGCTTTGATCCCCTTGCGGAGGATCTTGTCGCCATAGCAGGGGCCGATGCCCCGGCCGGTGGTGCCGATCTTTTTGCCGCTGGCCAGGGCCGATTCGCTGCACGAATCCAAGAGCCGATGGTAGGGCATGATCAGGTGGGCGCGCTCGCTGATCATCAACCGCTGCGGATTTACCGGCAGACCGCTGGCCGCCAATTTATCCATCTCCTCAAGCAAAACGCCGGGGTCGAGGACCACGCCGTTGCCGATGAAGCACATCTTGTTCTCGTAGAGGATGCCGGAGGGAATGAGGTGGAAGACGTACTTCTTGCCCTTCACCACCAGGGTGTGGCCGGCGTTGTTGCCGCCCTGAAAACGGACGACGAAATCGGCGTGCTCCGTCAACAGGTCGACGATCTTGCCCTTGCCCTCATCGCCCCATTGTGTCCCGACAATTACCACATTGGCCATCTTGTTCTTCCTCCGCAATCATCCGAAAATAAGGTTATCAGTGAGCCGCCGCTGGGCTCATATTTTTATCGTACCGTGTACAGCAACAGGCACCATAGCCAAAGGAAAATAAAAAGTCAATCGCAGAGGCCTGCGCTCTTCTGCGGCCTGGCTTGACACCCTCTGGCAAATGCCGTAGATTGCCCATTGGATTTGAGGCGTCGATGATTTTTGCGGCAGGTTGGATTTTTTGCGGGCACATTGAGGCAACGGCATGTTTGGTATAGGGCTTCCTGAGTTGATCCTGATTCTGGGTATCGCGCTTATCGTGGTGGGCCCGGACAAGCTCCCGGAAATGGCGAAGTCCATTGCCAAGGTTATGCTGGATTTGAAAAAAACAGCCTCGTCCCTCAAAGAGAGCCTGCATGAGGAGATGAAGGATGAGTTGGGGCAGGACCCCTGGCAGCAGAAGCTGGGAGACGCCTACCCCAATCTGCCCTCCACCTCGGTTTCCGAGCCCGCCGCGCCGGAGGTTGATGCGGTTTCGCCGCCTGACCCCACGCCAGCCGTGGTAGCCGCCGAAGCCGAGGCCAAACAAGAGAAGCCCGCAGGATGACCGAGGGGCTGTCAGGCTTTTTCTCCCAGCACCTCCGGGAGTTGCGCAATCGGGTGCTGGTGTCCTTTCTGGCCATCCTAGTGGCCACCCTTATTGCCTACGCCTTTTCCGAGCACCTTGTTCGCTTTCTCATGGTTCCCCTGATCACGGGCCACCCAACCCTGGCCAAGCTCGTGTATACCAACCTGACCGAAGCCTTTGTCAGCTATATGAAGGTGTCCCTGCTGGTCGGGCTGATCGCAGGTTTCCCGGTCTGCTGCTATGAATTGTGGATGTTCATCGCGCCGGGGCTGCACCGCCACGAACGGCGGCTGGCGCAAACCGTGGTCTTCTGGGCCACGGCTCTTTTTGTAGGGGGGGTGGTGTTTGCCTATCTGGTGGTGTTACCGAGGACGCTCTCGTTTCTGCTGAGTTTTGCTGATGAGCAGTTGGAGCCATTGCTCCGACTCGACGCCTACCTTACCTTTGTGGCCCGAACCTCGCTGGCCTTCGGCCTGGCCTTTGAGGTGCCGTTTCTCATGGTCATGGTGGCCAAGGCCGGGATTGTGAGCAAGGGCTATTTCGCCAGGCAGCGGAAATACTTTTATCTCGCCATCCTGGTCCTTGCCTTTCTGCTCACCGCAGGCGATGTGTTGTCCGCCATCCTGTTGGCCGTGCCGCTCTTCGGGTTGTACGAGGCGGGGATTCTCATCAGCCGTCCATTCAAGGGTAAGCTGAAGGCTGCAAGCTGAAGTCTATCTCTCCCCGTTTTAGTCCCTCTGCGGGAGTGCCCTTAATTCCCCATGACAATAGCTAGGTAGCAAGCAACGCCCCCTTATGCATTTCTGATTGCCACTAATCGTCAGCCAGTTTTTTCCGTCATTCCGGTGAAAGCCGGAATCCAGGCAAGGTAGCTAATTTCTCTGGATTCCGGCTTTCGCCGGAATGACTTATTCGCAAGTAAGCAATTAATACAAAACACGCACAATCAACTGGCTGACGCATTGCACCCATGTGCTGGCTGAAGTTCGATGGTAATCAGATATGCATTTGTGGAGATATTTTTTGCTTGACGGTATATATTCAAATATTATTATATAAATATATTTGAATACTTTGGGGGGTGATATCCGTATGCGGTCGTTAGGGAAAAAGATTGAATTACTTAAAATTCTTGCTCATCCGGTAAGGATAAAAATACTCGATGAGTTAACGAAAGGCGTCAAGTGCGTCAGTGACTTTGATGAGTTCCTTGAGATCAGCCAGCCTAATATCTCCCAACACTTAATGCTGCTGAGAAGATACGACGTCATTGATTATTACGTAGACGGCCGTCTACGGTGCTATTTCTTAAAAGACCCCATCATCCTCGATATCATCGAACTCTTGCAGAAAGATTACATGGAGGACCTGCCGGCTCCTGCGTGCTGCCCGATAACTAAAAAAGGGAAGTACCCCGGCGAAAGGAGAAACTAATGAAAATCGGCATCATTATCTATTCAAACGATCCCGAGACCGTGTGGAACGCCTTCAGATATGGCAATTTCGCTATAACTGCGGGCGAAGAGGTCAAAACGTTTCTGACCGGAAGAGGGGTTGAGGCGGAATCCCTTGATACTGAAAAATTCCCGGTTGCCCGGCAAATGAGAGATTTTCTCACTGCCGGAGGCTCGATATTATCCTGCGGAACCTGCCTGAAATTAAGAGGGAGCAGCCCGACGGAAGCGTGCCCTCTTGGAGGCATGAAAGACATGCATGCCCTCATAAAAGAGAGCGACAAGATAATAACCTTCTAGGGTTCAAAGGGAGCGGAGCGGAAAGGAAAGAACATTGACACGCAGTAAGCATTCTAAAAGATGAAGGAGGAAGGCAACGATGTCCTTTACACCGTTTGTATTTCAGATACCTTTGGCTGCCGGGGGGCTCGCTCTAATGGCTTTCAATTACCTGCAATTTGCCGTGCCTCACGGAAAAGGGCTGGTAACACTGGCGGATATCCCATGGGATAGGTTAACCACGGAGCAGATTACCCTCTATCTCCCTCTGATCGGAATTATGCTTGCGTTCTCACTTGTAAACATACTTGCAAGTGTTGTTTTCTTGAGGAGCCTCATGCGATGGCTTTCCAACAAAGAGGAATATGCTCATTATATGAGCGGGCCACCAACCAGTAATGTAGGCATTTTGGTGCCCATTGCTTCTCTCTCCATGAGTGCAAATGTGATCCTGGCCCCTCTGGCTTTTTTTATTCCGGAGCTGTCAGCCAATATCCAAGCCCTGATGATGCCTGCCTTGGTTTTTTTCGGATTCCTGCTGTTTGCACTTCTCAGGCTTGAATTGAAGCTTCTTAACATCTGGATAACCCAGCCCCTCGATACCTCGAAATTATCGTTTGTGTGGTTGATCGATGCTTTTGCGTTCGGTCTGGTCAACTTAACCGGCTCAGGAATAGCCACAATGGCAAGCAATGAAATGGTGGCATCCATTGCTGCTATGGTCTCATTCTTCGCCCTAGGCGCCGGCATCTTGCTGTTTGTTGCCAAGTTCACCTTGTTGATTTATTGGCAGGTAAAGTCCGCCAGTTTCCCACAAAATTCTGTGCTGCCCAGTTACTTTATCATTATCCCCATTACCTGCCTGTTCGGGTTGAGCTTATTTAGAATGACGCTGTATCTGGAAGCGCAATATAACCTCGATATAAAGGACGTATCTTTCCTGTTAATTAATGCGTCCTACGTCGCTACGATCGGCTGGGGGGTCTTTAGCTTGTATCTGCTCCGCAGTTACTTTGCCAAATACTTTTACAAAAGCGACTTTTCGCCAACCCAATGGGCTATAGTTTGAGCTCTGGTAGGCTCCCAGGTCCTGGGAGTGTATGTTTACAACTATTTCCCTACGGCAGGACTCTTGACTGCCAACTATGTGAGTACATTATTGGCGGCAGTTATCTACATCTTTGTGTTCGGTAAGTTCTATCGGGCGACAAGAGCAACGCAAGGCAGTTAAAAAGTCGAGATAATTCTGCTCACCGCAGGCGATGTGTTTTCGCTTGTGTCGTCACCCCGGCGAAAGCCGGGGTCCAGAAAAAACAAACGACCCTGGATTCCGGCCTTCGCCGGAATGACGGTTACGAATCAGAGAACATACTGCGGAATCTTCAGCAATTCCCCATTCCGCATCGCCGACTGGTGCGCTACAATGCCGGCCACCGTCAGGTTCAAGGCCTGGGCAATGTCCACAAGCGGCATGCGGTCCAGCAGGATGGCCTCTACGAACTCATTCGTCAGATAGCCGTGCGATCCGTTGTGGCCACCGGGCTCGACTCCCGGCGGCAGAGGCGGCCGTTGAATCAATGGCGCCTCCTTTCCATCCAGACCTTTGAAAACACGGTCGAAAGTTCCCTTCTCGGTCCAGATTCGCCCCGTTTCGTCACCGGTCCCTGGTATGTCCCAACTGATCGCCGTTCGGGCCATGCTTCCTTCACTGGTGCGGAACAGTGCGATCTCGGTGCCGAACGGATTGTCATACCTGTTCTTGGCCTGTAGGTGTGGAATGGGACTGGGCCTGCCCATGCACGACACTTCCGTGAATGAACCACCTGTAACCCCCATGTGATAAGCATTCGTGTGGGTTGGATACCATTGCGGCGGCAGGCCCGCACGCCATCCCCCGTAGGCGGCCAAAGGTGTTCCCAGGTAATGCATGTACTCGCCCTCGGCGTAAATCAGCTTGCCAAGAGCTCCCCTTCGGTACATCTCGCGCATGGCGTAGAGATTGACATGGAAATAGGAGGTCTCAAACATCATGTACTTCCCAGCAGAGCTCCTGGCCGCAGCGAAAAGCGCATCGGCGTCTTCCAGGGACCCAAAAACGGCCGGCACGGCCGAGGCCACGTGTTTCCCGGCTTGGAGAGCCGCAATGGCGAGGCGCGCGTGGCTGGGCGCATCTGTGGCAATGAAAACAGCTTCGACCGCCTCGTCTCGGATAAGTTCCTCGCCCGTGCTGTACATCTTCTGACAGCGACAGGCTTTTGCCAGCGCGGCGCACTGCTCGGGCACGAGATCGGCAACCGCCGTGACCGTTACATTCGGATGATCCTGAAAAGAGAAATCCGCACCGAATCCACACACGCCATACCCAATGATGCCCACCCGGAGCTTGCGATCAGAAACCGGGACCCATTTCTTCTCGGTGTCCTGATCAGCCAATTCCCTCTCAACTCCCTGAGTCGGAGGAACCGCGTGCGTCAACCCCGAGTCATCGCCTCTTCCTGCCGTATCGCTCTCAAGCTTGTCTGACATTGCTTTCTCCTTGTCTCCTGTGTTTCGGCCAACGTATCGCCTTAGTCGCGCGGCGAAGCCGCGTCGATGTAGAGGCGTTTGTTAGAAAGCGCTTCACTTTTAGAACAAGCGGCCACACGCATAATTTCGGAGATGGAATAACGCATCTGGCCCTCCTATTTGGGCATAATCAAAGTGTGCCTCGTGGAGGTTCGATAAATCTGCCTGCACTCCGGCGACTTCATAAGGTCTAGCATACCGACCTTTTAGATTCCATTTCGGCTCCGAAATGTCGTGAGCAAAGGCATTACGAATTTGATAAACCAAAGCGATCCATTGATCAATTTCGTTAACAACTGGGTCTGGCAAACTTAATCCAGCTTCTTCCCGGCAACGGTTCAGGGTTATTGCCGCAGCCCCGAATGTAATAGATACATTGTTCTGGCATGCGTTAATGAAATCGTCAGGATTATGGAACACCTTGTCTGGAAGGACAAGAATTGACCTTCCACCCTCAATGGTCAGCGGCACGTCTATTTCATCTAGGCTGACTGCGCCTTGTTCCGCCGCATGCATCAACTTAATTGCGAATTCGAGTTGTGCAAATGCTGTATCTAGATAATGCATGTCGTTCCTAGCGTTCTAACGTACCAATAAACGGCGGAGCGGTAGCGACATCCCGGCGACCGAAGGGAACGAATTTGATTCGCTTGTTAGCAGTCATCATGTTTTGATAATTCTTCAATCTTCTTTTTTTCTTCTAAAGCTTTTCTTTCAAGCCAAAGAGCAACCCAACTCTTTCTTGCACAGTTAGAAGAGCTTCGATAAATCGTAATGATACTTAGCACTGGCGTAACAATAAAAAAGAATGCGTAAAACAGAGTTTCACTTTTAAGGTTATTCATTTCGTCAGCAGTTAAGAATATGGCTATTCCAAGCAAAATCACATTAGCTAATATTGTAATAATTCTCATAACTACTCCTGGAAAATAAGTGGAAAATAAGGGACACTCCCCAATTAAATTTGATTCATTCATTTCAGCACTTCCCAGTGGCCACCCTTGGCAGGACCGACACGGCGCAACCGGCCTTTCTCTTGCAGCTTTTGCAGATTCCGCTCAATGGAACGGCTGGTGACGCCAATATGCTTGGCGAGTTCGGCAATGGTCAGCAAATTATTCTGAGCCAACGCCGCGACAATTTTCTCCGACGTTTTTGCCGACGTTTTCTCCGACGTTTTCATGAGTGCTTCGGTCATGGTGTCCTGCAAGGCGTGCAGCATGAACTCGATGAACGGGGTTGAATCCGCCAGCCTGTCTGCTTCGGCCAGGGCTTGATAATAGGCGGTCTGGCGTGCCCGGATCACCGACTCCACCGGCAGATAGGCCAGTATCGGTTGCCATTGGCTCAAGAGCAGCGTTTGCCAGAGACGCCCCATGCGGCCGTTGCCATCACCAAAGGGATGGATAAACTCAAACTCGTAATGGAACACGCAACTGGCAATCAGGGGATGGACCGGGGCTGAGGCCAGCCAGGCCAGCAAATCCGCCACCTGCCCCGATACCCGCTCGGCAGGAGGGGCCATATGGACAAGAGCGCCCTGGTCATTGTAGATGCCCACCCCGCCCCGGCGGAAAGAGCCTGCCTCATCCACCAACCCGGCCATCAGCAAGCCATGGGCTGTCAAAAGGTCGGCCAGGGAATGCGGTTGCCAACGGGGTAACTGTTCATAGGCGGCAAAGGCGTTCTTCACCTCCTGAATTTCACGGGGCAACCCCAGCACTTGTTTGCCGTCCAGTACGGCGGTCACCTGCTCTATACTCAGGGTGTTGTTTTCGATGGCCAGCGAGGCTTGAATGGTGCGGATGCGGTTGTTGCGCCGTAACTGCGGAGATAAGACATGATCAGCTGAGACCGACCAGCGTGTGATCAGCTCGACGATCTCGGCGACCCTTTGCAGGATTGTCGGCGTGATGGTGTAGGGCGGCTGATAGGTCATGCGTTGGTCGCCTCGAAAAATAAGGAGAGGGGAATGCCGAATTAGGCATGAACACCATCAGGTTTTTTTGCGACTGATTTCCACCTGTACGACAGTAGTTAACAGGATATGGAACGCTAAAGAAAAAGTAAAGCGAAGTTCTGTTTTAGTTCTTACTCGATTGTCATCGATCGCCCATTCAAGAGGAGCGCTACCGCGTCTCAATCCCCTTATCCCGCAGATGCGCCTTCACCGCGCTGATGGGCACCTCCTGCCGGTGAAAAATCCCTGCCGCCAGGGCCGCTTCCGCCCCGGTCGCCTCGAACACCTCGGAGAAATGCTCCACCTTGCCCGCGCCGCTTGAGGCGATGACCGGGATGGAGACCGCTTGCCGGACCTGATTGATCAGCTCCAAGTCAAAGCCAGAATTGGTGCCGTCCTTGTCGATGCAGTTCAAGAGAATCTCCCCGGCCCCCAAGGCCTCGCAGGAGGTGGCCAGTTCCATGGCGTCCACCTCGCGGCCTTCCCGGCCTCCCTTGATGGTGCACTGATACCAGCAATATTCTTCGCCGTTGGGTCCGGGGAATTTGGTTTTGATGGTGTGGCGCGGGGTGTCAGCCGGCGATTTTACGTATACCCGGCGCGGATCAACGGAGATTACCACGGCCTGGTTGCCGTACACTGCCGATATCTGCTCGATGGAGCTGGTCCCGGTTTTTTTGCCGGTTTTCAGGTATTCCTCGGCAATGGCCACCGCATCGCTGCCGATGGAGATCTTGTCGGCCCCGGAGCGGAAGTATTCCGAGGCCACGTCCAGGGCCGAGTAATGCGTGCCGGTGGAGTCGGTGAACTCGCGGATGCCGCCGCCGATGGTGAGGGGCACGAAGACCTGTTCCGAGGTGCGCTGCAAGACCTCGAGCATGGGCTGGTCCTTCATGGGGAAGTCCCTGAAGCCGGTGATGTTCAAGAAGGTGATCTCGTCGGCGCCTTCCTCGTAATAGCGGCGGGCCAGCTCCACCGGCTTGCCGAGGTTTCGCACCTCGCCTTGTGCTTCGCGCACATCGTACTGGTCGCCCTTGGTCACCACCAGATCGCCGTTGTCGTTGCTGCGCACATCGAGGCAGGCGATGATCCGCTTGGCAAGCCGCGTTTCCGCAGGGTTTGTCGCGATCTCCATGGGGCCTGAAGCGGAAAGGTCCGTGGCCTCCAGAAAGTTTTTAAGAATCGCCAGCCCGGCGACGCCGCTTTTTTCCGGATGGAACTGGCAGGCCGCCACATTGCCCTTCTGCACCGAGCTGATGAACTCCTCGCCGTAGTTGGTGGTGGTCAGCACCCATTCCTCGTTGCCGGCCTCGATGGCGGCCCGGTAGGAGTGGACAAAGTAGAGCTTTTCCTCCGAGAAACCGGCCAGCAGCCGGGAGGGTTTTTTGATATTGATGCCGTTCCAGCCGATCTGCGGCACCGAAAGGGTTGTCTCGGTGAACCGTCGGACCTGGCCCTTGATGATGCCCAGCCCGGCCACGCCCAGGGCCTCCTCGCTTCCCTCGAACAGGGTTTGCAGCCCCAGGCAGATGCCTAAAAATGGCCGGTCGGCCCGGAGGTATTCCAGCAGGGGCTCGACATAGCCGAACTGGTGCAGCCGTTGCATGGCGCTGCCGAAGCTGCCGACCCCGGGGAAGATCAGCTTTTCCGCAGCCAGGATATCCGCCGGAGTTTTGGCGTCGGTAACGGTGAAGCCGAGTTTTTTGATGGCGTTGCGGACGCTGCGGACATTGCCGGCTCCGTAGTCCAGAAGTGTTATATTCATAGCGGTTCCCAAGAAAAAGCGGGGATGCGTCCCCGAAAGCGAAAAGGAAAGACGGTATATTAGACGATTAGCGCCCATGCAACAATGGAGAATTTTCCCTTCCTGATTAGTGCTAATCTTCCGCAAATCCCCTCTCCCTTGAGGGAGAGGGTCAGGGTGAGGGTGAAACAGCCGCCGTTTACCCCCTCTCCCCGGCCCTCTCCCCCACAAAGCGAGGGAGAGGGGGGATTTCGCAGGGGCACGACGCGCCGTGCCCCTGCTATTATTTTGCAAAAGGCTCTCTTGAGTACAAATTACGTCTTGCGGAAGATTAGCGCTAATCAGGTTTCTCTTTGATTCGTGTGCGTAATGCTTGCGATAATGAGCGGAAAAAGGCATGATGAAAAGTATGAGTCGCGCCGTTCCCATGGCCTTGCTGTAAGCCTGGGGAGGCGCGGGATCGTAACCTCAACCAATCTAGGAGCGCCAATCATGAGTAAAGCCAAGGACACCCAAAAAGCAGTCAAAAAGGAACCGGCTAAGAGCATGAAGGAAAAGAAGGCAGCCAAGCAGGCCAAAAAAAGCGAAAAGACCAAGTTCACCCCGCAATGATAGACCCCAGCGGTCGCTGAAATCTTTTTGCTTTGTTTGATCTTTTGGGATTTGTTGTACAGGCGGTTGCGGCGCAAGCCCGGCCGCCTTTTTTGCGTGCGGTGTTCTGACTATTCGGGCCGGATTTCTTGCTTGAGCAGGCAGCAGGAAATCCGGTGGCGCGGGCTGCCGTCCGGCAGGTATT